>NZ_JBFUAU010000001.1:0-188127 GCF_056406115.1 Arthrobacter sp. P1_D4
ACCACGCCCTGAACAGACATAACAAACACCTCCGAAGGTGTCGGGAGGATCCCGCGGATCAACCTCAGGTCCTCAAAGGAATCTGATACATCCCGTCCTGACATCTCCGGAGGTGTTTGTGAAGGACAGACTCAACTCATATCAGCTGTAGAGCTCGCTCTTGGGCGCGTTGTTCTTGACCTTCTGCCAGCCCAGCCACAGCACCAGGGCGAAGAACGGAACGGTCGCCAGGGTCCACAGGCCCAGGTGGAAGACCTCGCCGGTCTTGCTGGTCATGGTGTCGAAGCCGATCAGCACGGTGATGGCCAGCAGTGCGACCAGCCCGGCCCAGCTGGTCCACGGCGAGCCCGGCATGGGCAGGCTGGAGACGCGGCCCTTCTGGTGGCGCAGCGCGATCTGGCTGGCGAAGATGGCGCCCCACGTGAAGATCACGCCGATCGAGGCGGTGTTCAGCGCGAGGTCGAAGGCGTGCGAGCCGCCCAGCCAGATGTTCAGCATGATGCCCACGAGGTAGAAAGCTGCGATCGCAAGGATGGCCGCGTACGGCACGTGGCGCTTGGACATCTTGGTGAGCCACTGCGGGGCATGCCCGTTGTTGGCCATCGTGCGGAAGACACGGCCGATCGAGTACAGGCCCGAGTTGCAGGAGGACAGCGCGGCGGTGATGACGATCATGTTCATCACGTCGCCCACCCAGCCGAGGCCCATCTGGCCAAACACGGTGACGAACGGGGACACGCCGGCCTTGTACTGGTCCGAGGGCAGCAGCATGGCCAGCAGCAGCACGGAACCGACGTAGAACACCACAATGCGAAGCACGACGGCGCGGATCGCCTTGGGCACTTCGCGCTTGGCGTTCTGCATCTCGCCTGCGGTGATACCGACGAGTTCGATGCCGTTGTAGGCGAAGATCACGGCGTTGAGCACGAGGACCATCACCAGGGCGCCCTTGGGGAACATCCCGCCGTCGTCGGCGAAGAGGTTGGTCACGGAGGCGTGGCCATCGCCCACCTTGGCGTTGGTGACCACCATAAAGGTGCCGACGGCCAGGAAGATCAGGATGGCGCCGACCTTGAGGCAGGACGCCCAGAATTCAAACTCGCCGAACGCTTTGACGCTGAGCAGGTTGACGGCCACGAGCAGCGCGAGGGCGGCAATCGCGGAGGCTTCCACCGGCACGTTGGGGAAGAAGAACTGGAAGTACAGGCCGATCGCGATCAGTTCGGCGATCCCGGTCATGCCCCAGTTGATAAAGTACATCCAGCCGGAGAGGAAGGCGCCCTTCTTGCCGAACATTTCGCCAGCGTAGCTGACGAAGGAGCCCGAGGTCTGGCGGTACATGATGAGCTCGCCCAGTGCCCGCATGAGCAGGTATGCGATCACGCCGGCGATGGCGTAGGAGAAGATCAGCGCCGGGCCCGTGGAGGCCAGGCGTCCGCCGGCGCCCATGAACAGGCCGACGCCGATCGCGCCGCCCATCGAGATCATCGTTACGTGGCGCCCGCTCAGGGTCTTCTTATAGCCCTCGGCGCTGAGGGTCGAGTCGACGGCGGATTCCGCGGGCGCGCTCTGGAGTTCTGTGGGGGTAATTGATGGCACAACGGTTCCTTGTAGGTCGGATTATGGCCGGGACGGGACCGGGATTCGGTTACATTCCATTCGGGTTTCTGCCCGGTGGGACAGCAAGATGTACCGAACCTCACAAGGAGTCAAACCCTCGCGCGGCTCATCCATCATACTGGAATTCCCGGACCGGCCGTGACGCGGGCAACAGCAGTCAGGCGCTATGCCTAATTAATGACACCTAATCCGTCAAATGGCCGAATAATGTTCTATTTGATCCGCGCCAGCTCCGGCGAATCGTTCTGCTACGCCAGGGCGCCGTCCCGCATCGTGTACCGGAGCCAGTTCCCGGCGCCGTTTCCGTGCCAGGTTTCCTGCCTGGCGCCGTGCCTTGTTTCTCGGCTCGTTCCTCGCCTGGCGCAGGTGCTGAACCACTCACCCAGCGCGCGGTCGTGGCTGACCATGACCAGTGTCCCTGCGAACTCGGACAGGGCCGCTTCAAGCTGTTCCACCAGCACGGGCGCCAGGTGGTTGGTGGGCTCGTCCACCAGCATCGTCCCGAACCCGCCCAGCAGGAGCCGGGCCAGCGCCAGCCTGCGTTGCTGCCCCGCGGAAAGGCTGCCCACCGGCACGTGGAATTCGCTGGTCCGGAAGAGCCCCAGGCGCAGCAGCGCCTCGGCGTGCTCATCGATATTGCCGCCCAGGCCCGCGGCAAAGGCGGGCAGGAGCCGCAGACCCGGGCGCTGCGGGAGTTCCAACTCCTGCTGCAGGTAGCCGATCCGGCCGTGCCTGACCACTTTGCCCTGGGCCGGTTCCAGCGTGCCGGCGAGGACGGAGAGCAGCGTGGACTTCCCGGCACCGTTGGGGCCCGTAATGAGGATCTTCTGGCCGGCTTCCACCCGGAAGTCCGTGGGTGCCAGCCGGCCGGGCACCGCGACCCCCTTCGCCTCGAGCGCCGGGCCTTCGGCCACGTCCGCCCGCAGATCCGTTGCCAGTTTCAGGGGCACCGGGGGACGGTCTATGGGGTTTGCCTCCAGCCGGCGCAGACGCTCCTGGGCGTTGCGGACCTTGCTGGTGGCCGCCTTCTGCCACGTGCCGGCCTTGAAGTCGAACCCCATCTTGTCGCCGTCGCGCTGGCGGGCGTAGCCCATCTTGCCGGCAACCGTGTCCGCCTGGAGCCGTTCGGCCGCCATCGCGTCCAGCCACCCGTGGTACTGCTGTGCCCAGCGCTGGCGCTCGGCAGCCTTCTCGCGCAGGTAGCCCTCGTAGCCGTTGCCATACCGGTTGACCGACCGGCGCTCGGCGTCGACCTCAATCACGGTTGAGGCCACTTTGCGCAGCAGCACGCGGTCGTGGGAGACCACCACCACCGTGCCGCGGTGCGCGGCCAGCCGCGCCTCCAGCCAGGCCGTGCCGGACGCGTCCAGGTGGTTGGTGGGTTCGTCCAGGAGCAAAATGTCGGCGGGATCGGCGAGAACGCAGGCCAGCGCCACCCGTTCCTGTTCCCCGCCGGAGAGCGAGCCCAGTGTCCGCATCCGGTCCAGCCCGCCCAGGCCGAGCCTGTCCAGCGCCGCTTCCACCCGGGATTCCGCGGCGTAGCCTTCCCGGAGCTGGTACTGCGTCTGCAGGTTTCCGTAGCGCTCCAGTTCGTCCGCTTCCGCGCCGGCCAGCCCGTCCTCCAGGCGGTCCAGCTCAGCCTCCAGCGCGCGGAGTGATTCCAGTGCGGCGTCGATCGCGTCGCTGACAGTGAACTTCTCCGGCATGCCATGGGTCTGGGCGAGGTAGCCCACGCGGCCGTGGCTGACGGACGTGCCCTCGTCCGGGGCCTCGAATCCGGCCAGGATCCGCAGCAGCGTGGATTTGCCCGCGCCGTTTTCGCCGACGATCGCCACATGTTCGCCAGCCGTGATGGCAACGTCGACGCCGGCAAAGAGCTGGCGGTCCCCATAGCCGTGGGATACGCCCGAAAGGCGGAGATGTTCGCTCAAGGAGTCCTCGCAGTAGGTGCCAGCCTGCCCGAGGGCGGCTTGCGTCCTCAGTATGGCACCGCCGGCCGTCACTGGGCACGGAGGCCCTGAGGCCCTGGGCACTGAGGCGGGTGCCGCCGTCGGGCGTCAGGTCTGCGATGGCGCCGCGGATCAGCTGGACCGCGTCCTCCTGCCTCGGCGCTAGGCTGGGGGCATGGGCACAGCTCTCCGTACACCACCCGCGCCGCAGCCGGAGCTTTACCGGTTCTCCCCGCTGGATTTCATCACTGTTGGACTCTATGTTGCCGTGGCCGGTCTATTCGCTGTGGCGGGCAGCCTGCTGGAGCCGCTGCTGCTGCAGATATCGCCCAATCCTGCGGTGGCGTCCTACGCGGTGAACCTGATCTTCTACGCAACGGTCGGCGTCCTTGCCCTGACCGCCGCGCGGCATGTTGCGGTCCGCGATCTCCGCGTCCTTGCCACAAGGCCCTGGTTCACGGCCCTGATGGTGCCGCTGACCGTCGTGGCGATGCTCATCCTCACCGCGGTTCTCGTGGCCCTCAGCGGACCGGTGCAGACCTCCGCCAACCAGGCCGGCCTTCAGGCGCTCATGCAGCAGGTCCCGGTCTGGCTCATGGTGCCGCTGCTGGTGCTGGTCGGCCCGTTCGTCGAGGAGTACATTTTCCGCCATTTGCTGATCGGCAAGCTGAGCCGCCGGGTCAACCTCTGGGTCTGCTGCATCATGTCCGTGGTCCTGTTCGCGACCCTGCACATCGTGGGCCAGGAGCAAATGACCCTGCAGGTGCTGATGCCGTACCTCGCCATGGGCGCCGTCCTGGTGTTCGTGTACGTCTGGACCGGGAAGAACGTGATGTTCTCCTACTTCGTCCACGCCTCCAAGAACCTCCTGGCGGTCATCTTCATCTACGCCATTCCGCCCGAGGTGCTTGAACAGCTGCAGCAAGTGCAGGGGTAACCGAAGCAAGGCGGCGACGCATGGCACCCGGCTCCCCTCTGGTTGTTCGCCGGCGCATGCGTTATCTTGAGGGCACTTCGCGATGGTTTGGGAGGGCTGGAGCGGCAACCTTGTATTGGGGAGGACTGCCATGAAAGCCCACGCCCACCGAATGTTCGCACTCCCGGCAGCCGCGGCGATGACGACACTTCTCGCGCTGAGCGGCTGCGTGTCCCTTCCCGGCGCCGCACCGACTGCACCGGCTGCACCGGCCACCCCAACGGCCACGTCTGCAGCGCCGGCGACCCCGCCGCCAACCAGCCAGGCGGCCGTCACAGCACCAGACCCGGTCGCTACCGGAAGCCGACAGCCGGGCGGGTGGGCCGGCACCGTCGCGAGTGTCCGCTCCGGAGTAGCAAAGATCAACGTCACGCTGTGCGACGCCGGCGGCGTCGGTACCGGTTTCCTCATCGAGAATGACCTCATCGTCACCGCCGCACACGTCGTGAAGGACCAAGCCGCCATCAGCATCAGCCTCGGAACAGAAATCTCGAGCGCGCAGGTACTTGGAATTGATGAGGCGGCCGACCTTGCCCTTTTGCGCACCGCCCGCCCGGTCAGCGGCCACATCTTCGACTTCGTCAGCGCTCCCCCGGCACTGGGCGAAGACGTGGCGGCGCTGGGCTTTCCCCTGGACGCCGACCTGACCTTCACCGCGGGACGCGTCAGCGGACTGAACCGGGAGCAGACAATCGGCGCAAGAACGGTCAGCAACCTGATCCAGACCGACGCCGCCATCAATCCTGGAAACAGCGGCGGCCCGTTGCTGACCATGGACGGCAAGGTGGCAGGAGTCGTGAGCTCCAAGCGGGCCTGGGTTTTCGGTGCAGGCAGCGAAGGTAACTACAGTGCCGAGGGCACGGCCTTCGCTGTGGATGCCCGCAAGGCTGTCCTCGCCGTCGAGAGCTGGAAGAACCGCACCACTTCGCTGTCCCCGACAAGCTGCGGCCTGCCGGCACCGGCAGACACCAGCGCGATAGACGTTACGGTGAATTCCGATCACCCGCAGGCCGCCAACATCACCCAGAGCCTGGTATTTCATGGCCAGTCCATCAACCGCGGCGCATACGACCTCGCGTTCGCCATACTGACACCCGAGATGCAGGACCGGATGGGTGGACTCGTGACATGGCGGGAGGGGCTCGGCTCGTCGTTCTGGCGCACGCTGGAGGTCGAGGACGTATCCGCTGCCGGGCCCGATCTCACGGCGTCCGTCCGGCTGAGGACCGTTCAGGACGCGCAGCACGGTCCCGACGGGCAGTCCTGCTCGGAATGGAAGCTCGACTACCTGATGACCTGGGATGGATCGATCTGGCGGATCGCGGACTCCCTTACGCCGCAAGGGCCTCCGGTGCCTTGCGGCGCCTGAACCCTACCGCCGCAGGCCGCGACGTCGTAGGTTCTTCCCATGACACTGAAAATCCAGATAGTCGTCGACTGCAAAAACCCGCACGAGCTCGCCGACTGGTGGGCCGAAACCCTGGAATGGGCCGTGGAGCCGCAGGATGAGGCTTTCATCCACTCCATGATCGAGCAGGGCTTCGCGACGGAGGCGGAGACCACCACGCACCGGGGCAAGCTCGTGTGGCGCGAGGGCGCCGCGATCCGCCCGCCCGAGGAACTCGACGCCAAAGCGCCCGCCCACCGCGTTTTGTTCCAGATTGTCCCGGAGGAAAAGACGGTCAAGAACCGGGTCCATTGGGACGTGCGGCTCGCGGGAGGGGACAAGGACGCCGTGCGGGCGGCCCTTGAAGCGCGCGGCGCCACGTTCCTCTGGTCCGCCAACCAGGGGCCGCATTCCTGGCACACCATGGCGGACCCGGAAGGCAACGAGTTCTGCATCAGCTGACGCGATTACTAGACTCGGACTGTGAGCAACGAAATCCCCGCCAAGGTATCCGACGTCTTTGACCCCTCCCGGTGGCGCACCGTGTCCGGTTTCGACGACTTCCAGGACATGACCTACCACCGGCAGGTGGAGCGCTCCGCCGACGGGACGGTGGTCCGGGACCTGCCCACCGTCCGCATCGCCTTCGACCGTCCCGAGGTCCGCAATGCCTTCCGGCCCGGCACCGTGGACGAGCTCTACCGCGCCATGGACCACGCCCGGATGACCCCGGACGTGGCCACAGTCCTGCTCACCGGCAACGGCCCCTCCCCCAAGGACGGCGGCCACTCGTTCTGCTCGGGCGGGGACCAGAGGATCCGCGGCCGCGACGGGTACCGGTACGCACAGGGCGAAACGACGGAATCCATCGATCCCGCCCGCGCCGGCCGGCTGCACATCCTGGAAGTCCAGCGGCTCATGCGCACCATGCCCAAGGTGGTCATCGCCGTCGTCAACGGCTGGGCAGCCGGCGGCGGGCACTCCCTCCACGTGGTCTCGGACCTCACCATCGCTTCCCGCGAGCACGGCAAGTTCAAGCAGACCGACGCCACCGTGGGAAGCTTCGACGCCGGCTACGGCTCGGCCCTCCTGGCCCGCCAGATCGGCCAGAAGTCCGCCCGGGAAATCTTCTTCCTGGCCCGTGAATATTCGGCCGAGGACATGGTCCGGTTGGGCGCCGTGAACGAGGCCGTGGAGCACGAACGCCTCGAGGAGGTCGCCCTGGAGTACGCCGCCGACATTGCCCGGCAGTCCCCGCAGGCCATCCGCATGCTCAAGTTCGCGTTCAACCTGGCCGACGACGGCCTGGCCGGCCAGCAGGTCTTCGCCGGCGAGGCGACCCGCCTGGCGTACATGACGGACGAGGCCGTGGAGGGCAAGGAAGCCTTCCTCGAGAAGCGCGATCCCGACTGGTCCGCTTTCCCGTACTACTTCTAAGGCGCGCTGTGACTTCCGGAGCCATGAACATCGAGCCTGCGCTCAAGGCGCTGGCTGCTGCCCTCCACGGCGAGGGACCCGCCGTCGAACTCTCCGCCGGGCCGGACGGCTCGCCGGTGCTGGGATTCCCCGACACGGCCGGCATCGAGGACGCGGCCGTCGTGGTCCGGACCTCCGGGTCCACCGGCACGCCGAAGGCGACCGTCCTGACCGTCGATGCCCTGGCGGCCTCGTCTGTGGCGACAGCCTTTGCGCTCAAGGGCGAGGGCCAGTGGCTGCTGGCCCTTCCCGTCCAGTATGTTGCCGGCGTCCAGGTTCTGGTCCGCTCGCTCTTTGCCGGGACCCGCCCGTGGGTCATGGACCTGTCCGGCGGTTTTACGCCGGAGGCCTTCACCGCCGCGGCGCTGGAGCTCACGGACAAGCTCCGTTTCACCTCGCTGGTGCCCACTCAGCTCCAGCGCCTGCTGGACGCACCCTCCGCCGAGACGCTGGCGGTGTTGCGGCGCTTCAACGCCGTCCTGCTCGGCGGCGGACCCGCGTCCGCGGAGCTGCTCGACGCCGCCCGGGACGCCGGCGTGCGGGTGGTGACCACCTACGGCTCGTCCGAGACCTGCGGCGGGTGCGTGTACGACGGCTTCCCGCTCGAGGACGTCCTGGTCCGGGTGGAGGACGACGGCCGCATCCTGCTGGGCGGGGCAACCATTGCCGCCGGCTATCTTCAGGCCCCAGAGCTCTCGGCAGCGGCGTTCATCGAAGCCGACGGCGTCCGCTGGTACCGGACCAATGACCTCGGTGAACTGGACGCCGACGGCCGGCTCACCGTGCTCGGCCGGGCCGACGACGTCGTCATCACCGGCGGCGTCAAAGTTTCCGCCGCCCATGTCCAGGCTGAGCTGGAAAAGCTCGACGGCGTGCGGGCGGCTTTTGTCGCCGGCGTGCCGTCCGCAGAGTGGGGCCACGCCCTGGCCGCGTACGTCGCCGTGGCCGACAGTTCCCCGGAAGGGCTGGCGGCGTTCGCCGACCGCCGGAACCAGACCTGGGCACCGTCGCTCGGCGCACTGGCCCCGAAAACGGTGTTGCCCGCCGCGGAACTGCTCATGCTGCCCAACGGGAAACCGGACCGGCTGGGCATGACGGTCCTGCTGGACGCCCTCCATCAGGGAAAATAGACAAGCGCTTCCGGCTTCCGGCCGGCAACTCAAACCACTAACGAGCATTCAACCAACCAACGAGGTACTGACCGTGGCCACAGCCGCACAATGGATCCAAGGCGCCCGACTGCGCACCCTGCCGGCCGCAATCGCACCCGTGCTGATCGGCAGCGCAGCCGCCTACGAGATGGATTCGTTCATCCTGCTGAACGCCGTGCTGGCCGCCCTGGTCGCCCTGCTCCTGCAGATCGGCGTCAACTACGCCAACGACTACTCGGACGGGATCCGGGGCACGGATGAGGACCGGGTGGGTCCGCTCCGGCTGGTGGGCTCGGGCGCGGCCAGCCCGGAGCACGTCAAACGGGCCGCGTTCGCGGCGTTCGGGCTGGCGATGCTGTTCGGCCTGATCCTCGTGATCATCACGCAGGCCTGGTGGCTGATCCTGGTCGGCGTCGGCTGCGTGCTGGCCGCCTGGGGCTATACCGGCGGCAAGAACCCGTACGGCTACCTCGGCCTGGGCGACGTCTTCGTGTTTGTGTTCTTCGGCCTCGTCGCAACGCTGGGCACCACGTACACCCAGGCGGGGCAGCTGAGCCTGGCCGCGATCATCGGTGCGATCGGCACGGGGCTGATCGCGTGCGCCCTGCTGATGGCCAACAACGTCCGCGACATCCCGACCGACAGGAAGGCGGGGAAGAAGACCCTGGCCGTTCGGCTCGGGGACAAGCATGCGCGCGAAAGCTATGTGCTGATGCTGGCCGTCGCGATCCTGCTGGTCATCGTCCTGGCCCCCGCCCGGCCATGGATGCTGATCGTGCTCCTGCTGATCCCCGCCAGCCTCATGCCGTCCTGGCTGATGATCGCCGGGCGGCGCCGCAAGAGCCTTATCCCGGTCCTGAAGCAGACCGGACTAATCAACCTCGGCTTCGCCGCCTTGTTTTCACTCGGGCTCGTCCTCAGCCACGGCTTCTAAGCCTGGGCTCTGAGCCGCGGTCTCCCGGGGCTCCCCGGGGCTGCAGGGGACGAACCCGGGGGCTCAGGGCCGCGGTCTCCCGGGGCTCCCCGGGGCTGCAGGGGACGAACCCGGGGGCTCAGGCCCCCGGTTGCCGGGAATCTTTGGGGCGGTTGTCCGTGCGGACGGCAATGTCGGGGTTCTCGTCCACGAGGCGGTCTTCGGCCTCGGCGTCGGCCACTTCGCCTGCGCTGCGCATCGGCTTGGCCTTGCCCGAGAACCGGTGGTGGAGCGTTGCGGTGGCCGCGTCGCGCTGCTTCTGGAAGAACAGGAAGCTGACGGCGAAGGACATCATTCCGGCGCACAGGGCGGCCAGGAGCACTCCCAGCTGCAGGTAGAGAAAGAGCGCAAACAAGGGCGCAAACAGCGCGAGTCGAATAAGGGTGTATTTGAGGAAAGCCACGCCTCAAGTTTAGCCGCCAGGACGGCGCGCTGCTTCGGCTATCCCGCTCCCCTCGTCCGCGGTCCCGGCAGCCAGCACCCGGGCATAGTGACCGGCGCCGTCGAGGCGCCCGACGGCTAGACTGAAGATATGCTCCGTGTAGTGGTTCCGATCGTCATACTGGCCGTGTTTGTCTATGGACTGGTGGACCTCATCCGCACTGACGCGCGGCTGACCAGGGGCATCTCCAAGACCGCCTGGATTTTCGTGCAGGTCCTCCTCCCCGTGGTCGGCGCCACCCTGTGGTTTCTCATGGGACGCCCCCGCGCCACGGACACCGCACCGGTCGCGTACAGCCACCCGGTAGCGCCCGATGACGACCCCGAATTCCTGCGCAACCTTGAGATCCGCCACCGCAACCAGGCCGAGGCCGACAGGCTCAGGAAGCTCAAGGAAGAACTTGACGCCAAG
The DNA here is from genome assembly GCF_056406115.1 of Arthrobacter sp. P1_D4. Taxonomy (NCBI): domain Bacteria; kingdom Bacillati; phylum Actinomycetota; class Actinomycetes; order Micrococcales; family Micrococcaceae; genus Arthrobacter; species Arthrobacter sp. P1_D4. The sequence goes on from NZ_JBFUAU010000001.1 coordinate 10,386, forward strand.
GACCGCAAGCACGACGCCGGCAACGCGGAAGCCGGCGGCAGCGAAGGCGCCGGCGGTGCCCACGAACCCGGCGACGCCGGAACGCCCGGCACCGACGAGGTCAAGTAACAGTCAGGTAGCAGTCCAGTAGCACCGTTCCGTGCATCCATCTGCGGCCGTTCGCCCCAGATGGCCGGAATCCCACGCTCTTAGCGGCCATCTCCGGCAAATGGCCGCCACGGGAAAACAGCTGCCCCTCATTCGCGCCAGCCCCTGCTGCCCACACCACCTCTGGCCATTGTGTACGCGCACCAGGCCCAGACGCCCCTTTCCCATCTCCGGCCGTCCCCCGTCACACCCCGGGCATCCAACTGCGGCCGTTCGCCGCAGATGGCCGGAATCCCACGCTCTTAGCGGCCATCTCCGGCAAATGGCCGCCCCTCATCCGCGACCGCCCCTGCTGCCCACACCGGCCACTCCTCCCCCACACCCTGCCCGCGCTGTGGATAACCTGCAAGCCCCTTCGGCGCGGGCGCAGAATGCCCGTATGCGCCCGCCCAGTGAGCTCCCCCCGCATCTTCGAAACCAGCCCTTCACTGTGGCCGAGGCCCGCACTGCCGGGGTGGGGCGACGACGGACCCGGGCCAGGGATCTCGTCAGCCCCTGTTACGGGGTGCGCGCCACGGCCGCCACCCCGGACAGTCTGCTGAAACGTGTGCATGCCCTGACTGCCGTGACGGGCGCAATCGTGAGCCACCTGTCTGCGGCAGTGTTGTGGGGATTTCCCCTGCCGCAGGCCTTGGAGAACCTGGCTGTCATCCATCTGACGAGTCGGCCGGGCCAGCGGGCGGTGCGACATAAGAATGTGGTGGGCCATCAGCAGGCACTCGAACCGGAGGAGATCGTAGCTGGGGTGAGGGTTAGCTGCACCTCCCCACTGCGGACGTGGTTCGATCTCGCAGGCATACTAGGCCTCGATGACTTGGTGATCGCCGGGGACTTCCTGCTGCGGCGGAGAAATCCATTGACCACGCTCCATGAGCTGGACGCGTTCCTCGCCGGGAAGCAAGGCAGGGCGGGCTACCGGCAGGCTATGCAGGCCCGGTTCCTTGTACGCGCCGACACGGACTCCCCCAAGGAGACCGAACTCCGGCTGCTCCTGATTCGGCAGGGCCTGCCCGAACCCGCGATCAACGTGCCAATGTTCGATGAGACCGGCGGCTGGATCCAGGACCCGGACCTCGCCTACGAAGAAGAAAAGATCGCGATTCAGTACGACGGCGGGCATCACCCAGTCCGGCCCAGCGTCGCAGCGACAGCTTCCGGGATGAGAACGCCAGGGATGCCGGGTGGCGCGTCGTCGTCTTGACCCAATGGCACTTGACCCCGCCCGGCCCTGGGATGGAGCCTGCCGCGGCTACCCGGGTGCGTGCGGCGCTGCTGGAGCGCGGCTGGACTCCCGGCCCAGGCCCGAAGCCCGGGCAACGTCACCGTGCCCGCCCCCAACCGCTCCCACCTGACACAGATGGCCGCTAGTCACGGGGCATAGAGGCCATCTGTGGCAAATCGAGAGAGAGCGGGCCCGCGCAGCCCCGGAAACACCCGCCCGAGGCCCGCAGCCATGCCCAGCGCGCCCAGCTGCCAGCACGCAGATGCCCGCCACGCCACGCCATGCCGCACTGCCATAATCGCCGTGCAGCGCACCAATCTGACGCGGATGGCCGCTAAGCGCCTCGGCTTAGCGGCCATCTGTGGCGAATCGATGGGGGGCGGGCCCGCGCAGCCCCGGAAACACCCGCCCGAAGCCCCTCAGCCATGCCCAGCGCGCCCAGCTGCCAGCACGCAGATGCCCGCCACGCCACGCCATGCCGCACTACCCCACCCCCCGCGCAGCGCGCCCACCTGACACGAATGGCCGCTAAGCGCATCGGCTTAGCGGCCATCTGTGGCAAATCGAGAGAGAGCGGGCCCGCGCAGCCCCGGAAGGACCCGGCCCGGGTGCGGTTATGGGCCGGGGTGCGGCTTACAGTCCCGAGTAGGAATGCAGGCCGTTGAAAAACTGGTTCACGATCGTGAAGTTGAAGACCACGCACAGGTAGCCGACGATCGACAGCCAGGCGGCTCGGGTTCCGGTCCAGCCGCGGGTGGCGCGGGCGTGCAGGTATCCGGCGTAGACCACCCAGATCACGAACGTCCAGACTTCCTTCGTGTCCCAGCCCCAGAACCGGCCCCAGGCTTTCTCCGCCCAGATGGCGCCGAACATGAGGGTAAACGTCCAGCCGACGAACGCGATCGCGTTGATGCGGTAGGACAGGTTCTCCAGGCTCAGCGCGTTCGGGACCAGGCGCATGAACCCGAGCTTGTCGGCTCCGCCGGCGGCGATGGTCTTCTGCCGGTGCGACTGCACGAGCTGCAGCGCGGACATCGCGAAGGTCAGGGTGAACAGGGCCGAGGACATTACCGCGATGGAAACGTGGATGATCAGCCAGTAGCTCTGCAGCGCCGGCACGAGATGGCCCACGGGGGTCCAGAAGGCGATGGAGGCGGCAACCAGCATGATGATGGCCAGGCCGATCACGAACGTGCCCAGGAAGCGCAGGTCGCGGCGGATCAGCACCAGCAGGAAGACGGCCACGGCCACGAACGCGCCCGTGGTGAGGAATTCGTACATGTTGCCCCACGGCACCCGGCCGGCACCGAGCGCGCGGGTGATCACGCCGGCCGCATGAATCGCGGCGCCGAGGACGGTCAGCGCGACGGCGACGCGGGCGGGGGCACGCCGCTCGCCGGCGTAGCGCATGCTGCCGTCGGCGGTCTGGCCCGCGCCTGCGGCGGTGCCCGGGCGGGAGGTGGCCGACGTCGGACGCTCGGCACGGCCTGCCGGGCCGCTGACGTCCGCATCGGAGCGGGCGGCGTCGGCTGCGGCGGCCCCCGCGCCGACGCCGACGGGAACGCGGGCGGCATTGGCCTCGGCCGCCGCACCGGAGAGCTCCGCGGCCTTGAGGTCCACCGCGCGCAGCGTCTTGCTGCTCTTGGCCAGGTCCCAGGCGAAGGCGATGAACGCCACCGTGTACGTGCCGGCGGCCAGCAGCATGAACAGCTCGCTGTACTGGCCCATGGTTTCGTTGATCGAGAACGGCATTACTGATCCTTCTTCGACTCGGAAGAGCCGGCTGTTGACTGGATGAAGTCTTCTGCGGGTTGTTCAGGAGCGGCGTGCGTGCCGCCGGCACCCGTGCTGCCTGTTGCCGTGCTGGCCTTATCCGCCCGGTCATTATCCGCTGTTGCGCTGGGAGCGGGCTGGGAGCCGGTCGCGGCCTCATCGCCCAACAGCCAATCGTCGGAAAGGAGTTTGCGGATTGCCGCGGCCTCCCCGGCCAGGCGGTGGTCCTCACCGCGGGCCAGGAGACCGTACTCCACCATAGTGCGGCCGTCCTCGTGGGTGCCGGTACGGACCCAGACACGGCGGCGGTTCACATAGAGCGAGGTCACGAGCCCGGCCACGGCCAGGAGCGCGAAGATCAGGGCGTACAGCTGGCCGGGGTTGTGGTGGATGTCCACGCCGATGTAGCGCTTGACGCCGTCGAAACTGATGGAACCCTTCCCGTTCGGCAGCGTGTAGCTGCTCCCGGGCGCCAGGACGATGCCCTTGGTGTCCAGGTTGCGGGCGTTGAGCGGCGTGAGCTTCTTGACGTCGAGCTCGAAGACGTTCTGCGGGGAGCCCGCGTCCAGGCCGAGGTCGCCAAAGTAGGAGTTCAGGGTCAGCTGCGGGTTGATGAGCTCCGGATCACCGCTGAAGGACACGCCCTTGTCAGTGACAAACGCCGTCGGCAGGAAGAACCCGGCGAAGGCGAGCTGTTCGGGTTTGGCGTCCGGAACCTTGATGACGACGGAGGAGTAGTAGTTCTCGCCCTGGAGCTTGGCCACCACGGGTCCCTGCATGGCAACATTGCCCGCGCCGTCGCGAATCGTGACGACGGGAGCGTAGCCGTTGCCGGTGAGGTACACGCTGGTGCCGCCGAGGCTGAGGGGGTCGTTGACCTTGAGCACCTCCTTCTTGGCGGGTGCGTCCGGGTTTTCCTTCGTGGTCACGGCGGCGGTGAAGTCGATGGGCTGACCGAACTTGCCCTTCGATTCACGGTCGAAGGTGATGTCGAACTTGTCCAGCTGGACCGAATAGGGCTGCAGCTGGCTGCTCTGGAAATTGGTGCCGGGGGTGAACTGGTCGTAGCCGACGAGGGTGTTGACGAACGTGTCGCCCTCCACCAAGATGCGCTGCCCGCTGTAGCCGAAGAGGCCGCCGGCCGCCACCGAAACCAGCACTCCGATCAGCGCGGTGTGAAAGACGAGGTTGCCGACTTCCCTCAGGAAGCCGCGCTCGGCACCCAAGGACGGGCGGGCGCCGTCGCGGTCCCGCACGTCGACGCGGTAGCCGCGTTTTTTCAGCAGCTCGGCGGCGTCGGTGATGGCGGCCGACGCCGGGATCCCGGCGTCGGCCGGAATCACCAGAGTGCCGTATTCGGGGAGCCTAGACAGGCGGGCGGGCGTGCGAGGGGGCTGGGAGCGCATCGCTTTGTAGTGCGCGATGGCGCGCGGGATCACGCAGCCAATCAGCGAGACGAACAGCAGGATGTAGATCGCGGAAAACCAGGCCGAGGAGTAGACGTCGTAGAGCTGCACCGAGTCCAGGATCGAGCCGTAGTCCGGGTGGTCCTTGATGTACTGCGTGACAATCGCCGGGTTAGCCGGGCGCTGCGGAAACAGCGAGCCGGGCACGGCGGCGACGGCCAGCAGCAAGAGCAGGAACAGGGCTGTGCGCATGCTGGTCAGCTGCGTCCACGCCCACCGGAGCATGCCCAACGGACCCAGCGTGGGCAGGACGGCCTCGGGCTTCGGGGACTTCTTCTTTTCGTTCACGCGCTCGCTCATCAGATTGGCAAATTCACATCGGTTTGGAACCAGTACTGCAACCCGGAGACCCAGGTGCCCCACACACCGCTCGCCATCAGGATCCCAAGCAGGATCAGGATGCCTCCGCCGGTGCGCTGGATGGCGAGCCGGTGGTTGCGGAAGAAGGACATCACGCCAATGCCGCGGCGCACGGCCAGGGCGATCAGCAGGAACGGGATTCCCAGCCCAAGGCTGTAGACGAACGCCAGGAACGCCCCCTTGGCCGCCGAGGAGCCGCCGGACAGGCTAAGCAGCTGGACGGCCGAATATGTCGGACCGATGCACGGTGCCCAGCCCAGCCCGAAGGTGATGCCCAGTAAGGGCGCACCCCACAGACCGGCGGGGGGTTTGGCATGAATCTTGGCATCGCGCTGGAGCCAGCCGAAGCCGCCCATGAACACCACGCCCATGACGATCACCAGGACGCCCAGCAGTTGGGTGATCCACATGTTCTGCGAGCCCGTGATGAAGCTGCCCAGCTGCCCGAAGGCGCCGCCGAGCAGCACGAAGATCACGGAGAAACCGAGGACGAACAGCCCGATGCCGGCCAGCATGCGCCCGCGCTTTTGCTTCTGCAGGTCGACGCCGGTCAGACCCGTGACGTAGCCCAGGTATCCGGGCACCAGCGGGAGGACGCAGGGCGAGAGGAAGGAGACCAGTCCGGCCAGCAGCGCGACGGGAATGGCAAGCAGCAGCGATCCGTTCAGGATGGCTTCAGCGAAGGGGCTGTTCACGGTGGGCCGCGCTACTCGGCCACGGCGGCGGCGATGAGGGACTTCAGGGTGCCCTGCTGGATTTCGCCCAGGACCCGGGAGGCGACGCGGCCCTGCTTGTCCAGCACGAGGGTGGTGGGCACGGCGCCGGGCGGCACGAGGCCGGAGACGGCCAGCAGCACGGCGCCGTCCTTGTCGTTGAAGCTCGGGTACGTCAGGTTGAAGGTCTTGTCGAACGCGTCGGCCGTGGCCTTCTCATCGCGCAGGTTCACGCCGAAGAACTGTACGCCCTTGGTCTTGAATTCCTGGTTCAGCGCCTCGAGGGAGGGCGCCTCGACCCGGCAGGGGGCGCAGGCGGCAAACCAGAAGTTCAGCACGGTCACTTTGCCGGGGAAGTCCGCCGACGTGACGGCCGTGCCGTCGAACAGCGTCCCCTTGAGCGCCACGGGACTCTTGCGGTCCGCGACGGCGAACTCGGTCACGGACCCGTCGCCGGCCACGTAGTTCTTGTTGTCCCCGGCCTTGGCCTGTTTGGCGAGGGCGTCGTCCTGGGCACAGCCGGACAGCCCGAACACCGCGGCCAGCGCGACCCCGCCGGCGGTCAGGACGCTGCGGCGGGACAAAGGCATGTTTTCGCGGCGGTTCGCGGCCATGGTCAGGCTCCCGGGGTGCTGGCGGCACCGGGCAGCAGGGCGGCAGCGGGCTCGCTGTAGTCGACGCGCACGAGGCCGCCGGCGTCGTCGAACACCAGGGAAGTCAGGGACGTCAGGGTGCATTCGCGCTTGCGCGGGTCGTGCCACAACGGCCGGCCTTCGGCGCTGAGCCGCGTGGCCCAGATGGGCAGCTGGTGGCTGACAAGGATGGCTTCGGCCCCGTTGCCGCCCAGTTCGATGGCACGGACGCGTGCGTCCTGAACGGCCGCGATGACCCGCGCGGCCTGCTCCTTGTACGGCTCACCCCAGGAGGGCCGTAACGGGTTGTACAGCCGGGCCCAGTGCTTGGGCCGCAGCAGCTCCGCCTTCGAGACGCGGAGGCCCTCAAAGTAGTTGGCGGCCTCGATGATGCGGGATTCGGTGGCAATCTCCAGGCCCAGGGCGTCGGCGATCGGCTGCGCCGTCTCCTGAGCGCGGGTCAGTGGGGACGCGGCGAGGTGGACGATCCTGGCCCCTTGCGCGGACCGCTCCCTGAAGTGTTCCGCCAGGGTGCGGGCCATCTCCCGGCCGAGTTCGGAGAGGTGGAATTCCGGCAGCCTGCCGTACAGGACACCATCGGGATTGTGGACCTCGCCGTGGCGGAGCAAATGAACAGTGGCTTGGGGCATGTCTACCAGTTTCTCAAAGATGCCGGTCGATCTGAAATCTTCTACGGGAGGTAGAACTGATGAGTTTGGAAAAATGTTCCCCGGAGTTGGAATAAAAGATGCAAATGCATGTTTATACTGGGTGAAGCAGTTAGTTGAGATTTCAACCAATGATGCTTCAACTAGCGATCAGACGAATCACCGTAGTACCAACCCGACTCAAGGAGAACCACCATGGCACTTCCCGCAAACGTCACCACCGGCACCTGGACCCTCGACCCGTCGCACAGCGAGATCGGCTTCACCGTCCGCCACGCCGGCATCAGCAAGGTCCGCGGTCAGTTCACCGACGCCGCCGCCACCCTGGATCTCGCCGAGAACGTCACCGACTCCAAGGTCAACGCCTCGATCAAGACCGCAAGCTTCGACTCCGGTGACGCCAACCGCGACGGCCACGTCCGCGGCGAAGATTTCTTCGACGTCGAGACGTTCCCGGAGATCTCCTTTGTCTCCAACACCATCGTCCCCAAGGGCGACGCCTACGAGCTCCAGGGCGACCTCACCATCAAGGGCATCACCCGCCCCGTGGCCCTCGAGACCGAATTCAACGGCGTGGCCGTCGATCCCTTCGGCAACACCCGCGCCGGCCTCAGCGCCGAAACCACGATCAGCCGCAAGGACTTCGGGCTGACCTGGAACGCCGTCCTCGAAGCCGGCGGCGTGCTGGTCAGCGACAAGGTTGCCATCAACCTGGAACTGGCCTTCATCGCTCCCGCAGCATAGCCAGCATCAAGCACGGTCGCGGCCCGGTCACTCCCGTCCGCGCCTGACGGCCGACGCCGGTCAGCCGGGTCCGGCGCCCCGCTTCATCTTCGCGATGAAGCGGGGCGCTGTTGTTTTTCGCCGCTGCTGTCTGCCCCTCTCGGGCGCCGCCGTCGGGCACCGCGACGCGGCTCCAGATTCCCTAGATAACAGGGAAACGGCGGTCTACAGTGAGAGCCATGAGCAACCCGAGTGATGTACCTCCGCAGCAGCCGGGCGCCCAGCCGCCGGTGTCGGGCAGCGTCCCGCCCGCCGGCCCACCGCAGCTTCCCGCCAACCCGCCGCCCCCTCACGGATACCAGGCACCCCCTCCCGGGTACCAGGCACCGCCGCCGGGGTATCAGGCACCCCCTCCCGGGTACCAGGGCCAGCCGGCGTCGGCCGGCGGATTCCGCTTCGAGATGCCCACCGACCGCCCCAGGAACTTCGGCGATGCACTGCCTGCCGGCGGGCTCTCCGGCATGTTCAAGGTTGCCGCAATGCCCACCGAGCTGAAGGTCTCCTACTGGATCTGGCTGATCGGCGGGCTCCTGGGCCTCCTGGGTGGAGTCATCGGGTTGTTCGGGTCCTTCGTCCTGGTCGCCTTTGCGCCGGCAATCGGGCTCCTGGTGCTGCTGCTCGTGATCGTGGCGCTCGCACTGGCAACCGCTCAGATCATTCTGGCCATGAAGATGAAGGAAGGCCGGGAATGGGCCCGCTTCGCCCTCACCATCCTTGCCGGCATCTCCCTGGTGCTGGCACTCATCAGTTCCGGCATAGCCGACGGCCGGGCGGGCGGAGGCCTGCCGGGCTTCCTCATCAGCCTCGTTGCGACCGTGCTCATGTGGCTGCCGAACGCACAGGCCTGGTTTGCCGCCAACCGGGGCCGAATCTAGGCCTGCCGCTGCACAGGGCACCCGCGGAATCGTGGCAGCGCCAGGTGGCCCGGCCGCCACGCGCCGGCCAGCGAATGGGGCTTGAGAATACCTCTCCGGAATGATCCACACGGCGGCCGGCCCGCGGTACGGTTGAGCTAAACCATGCTGGGGGCAGGGCAGGATCTCTGATCCCGGTGGCCGATTCGATCGACACGCAAAGGACCGCTTCATGAGCAATCCCCCAGTCCAGCCCCCGCCTCCCAACGGCTCCGAGCCGGGCGGGGAATCCACGCCGGCCCCGCAGGCACCGCAGTACGGCCAGAACGCCCCGCAGACTCCGCAGTACGGCGAGCAGACACCCCCGGCCTACGGCCAGAACGCCCCTCAGACGCCGCAGTACGGCCAGCAGACACCCCCGGCCTACGGCCAGAACGCCCCCCAGACGCCGCAGTACGGCCAGCAGACACCCCAGGCCTACGGCCAGAACGCCCCCCAGACGCCGCAGTACGGCCAGCAGACACCTCCCGCCTACGGCCAGAACGCCCCGCAGGCACCGCAGTACGGCCAGTCCCCGTACGGCCAGTCCCCCTACGCCCAGTACCCGTCCGACCAGCCGCAGGCTCAGGGCGCGGTTCCCCAGTTGGTCAATACGTCGTTCTGGCTGATCATCGCAGCCGGAGCCTTGTGGGTCATCTCCATGCTGGTGTCCCTGGGAACCCTGGACACCCCTGCCGTCAGGGACATGTTCGAGCAGCAGATGGCAGCGAGCGGCACGAGCGTCGACTTCGAATCCATCAAGGGTGTCCTGATCGGCACCATCGTGGTGTTTGCCGCTATCAGCGCCGGGCTGTATGCCCTCGTGGCATTCAATGTCCGCAGGGGCAGGAACTGGGCCCGCATCCTGGGCACCGTGTTCGCCGCCTTGTCGGTCTTCAACATCATCCCGCTCAGCCTCGCCACCCTGGCGGCACTCGTGGGCATTGCGGCTATCGTGCTGCTTTACTTGCCCGCGGCAGCGCCGTATTTCCAGAAGCGGCAGCCCTTTGCCAACCCCTATGGACAGCCCGGAGCCCCCTTCGGGAAGTAGCGTCGCCAAGAACCACCCAGGGGGGTACCACTCAGCGGGCGCGGGAACCGGAGGGCTGGCGGATCTTAGTCGGCGTCTTCCGGGTCCTGCGCCCTTTGTGCGTGATAGGCCAGAATCTGCAGTTCCGTTGCCATGTCCACCTTGCGCAGGTTGACTCCCGGCGGGACCTGCAGCATCACCGGCGCGAAGCTGAGGATGCTCCGCACGCCGGCGGCTATCACCCGGTCGCAGACGTCCTGGGCCACCGCCGCGGGCAAAGCGAGGACCACCATGTTGGCACCGGTCCGTTGCAGTACCGGCTCAAGGTCGGCGGCGTCGCTGACCCGCAGCCAACCGACTTCACTGCCCACCACCATCTGGTCGGCGTCGAAAATTGCCACAATGTCAAAGCCTCGAGACTCGAATCCGCCGTACCGGGCCAGGGCTTTGCCGAGGTTGCCCGCACCGACGATCGCGACTTTCCAGTCGTGCGTCAACCCGAGGGCGGCGGCGATGTTGCGGTTGAGGTACTGGACCTCATAACCGACACCCCGGGTTCCGTAGGAGCCAACATAGGATAGGTCCTTGCGCAGCGTCGAGGAGCTCACTCCGGAGGCCTCGGCCAGCGACTCGGACGAGACCCGGTCCACACCGTCAGCCAGCAGCGTGGTCAGGGCGCGCAGATAGATGGTCAGCCGGGCCACGGCCGCGGGCGGAATCTGTTTGGCCGCAGTCCCGGCTCCCCCGGGAACAGGCCCGGGAGATGAATCCAGCGAAGTCACTATCTGCTCCATTGCGTCGCGTTGTGCTTCCCACTCTAGAGCCCCCGCGCATCACGCAACAAAGCACCCCGCCGTCAGGAGGGCTGGTCGAGGACCCGTTGCAGGGTCCGGGTCAGGCGGGCCTCGTCGATCTTCCAGAAATCCCGCTGGACGCCGTTGACCAGCACCACCGGGATCTCCTCGGCGAAACGTTCCCGCAGCCCGGCGTCGTCGTCCACCGATTTTTCCGACCAATCTATTCCGAGCGCAGCGGTGACCCGGCCGACGGCGGCGCGCGCCTCTGTGCACAGGTGGCAGTCAGCCTTGGTGATCAGAACTACATCGGGTAAGTGTGCGGGTTTGGCCATGCATCCACCGTAGCCCGGCGGCCACTTCGGCGTCGACGCGCGGCGCAGTCCGCCCGGGTCCGGGCCCGTCCTGCCGTCGCGTCGCGCGTCCCGCGGGCGGCCGGGGGCCTGTCATTGACTAGACTCGTGGCATGCCCGAGGAGAAATACGTCATTGTGGCCAATGAGCCTGCTGCATCGACGCAGCACGGCGAGGCCGCATTTTTCGACGTCGACAACACCCTCATGAAGGGCGCAAGCCTTTTCCATGTCGCCCGCAAGCTTTACCAGCGTGGCGCCTTCACCCTGCCGCAGGCTGCCGGGTTCGCCTGGAAGCAGTTCATGTTCGTGCTGCGCGGCGAAAACATGGATGACGTCCACGCAGTCCGCGATTCCGCCCTGACGCTGGCCGCCGGCATCACGGCCAAGGACATCGAGGCGTTGGGCGAAGAGGTCTACGACGAGATGATTGAGTCGCGGATCTGGCCGGGGGCAAAGGCCCTGGCCGAACAGCATCTCCGGGTCGGGCGCAAAGTATGGCTCGTCACGGCGACGCCGATCGAGGTGGCCACTGTCATTGCCGCCCGGCTGGGCCTGACCGGGGCGCTGGGCACAGTTGGCGAGATCATGGACGGCTCGTACACGGGACGGCTTGTGGGCGAGATCCTCCATGGACCGGCCAAAGCGGTCGCGGTCCAGCACATTGCTGAGGAGCAGGGCCTGGACCTGAGCCGCTGCTGGGCGTACAGCGATTCCCACAACGACATCCCGTTGCTGAGCATGGTGGGGCACCCCGTTGCCATCAATCCCGACTCCAAGCTGCGCCGCTACGCCCGCGAGCACAACTGGCCGGTCTACGACTTCCGTGCCGGCCGGCGCGCCGCCACTCTGGGCTTCAAGGCCGCGACGGTCGGAGGGGCCATCTACGGCCTGTGGCGGGGGTTCTCCCGCTTCCGCGGCCCCAGCCGCTAGGCCGCCCGCGGCTTTCCGCTGGGATTCCGGGCCGACGCCGGGGATCCGGGCGAGGCCTGAGCAAGAAAAATGCCCGTCGCCTGGAAGGCAACGGGCATTTCATGCATTTCGAAGTATTGCTACTTCTTATTGCGACGCTGGTGGCGCGTCTTGCGAAGCAGCTTGCGGTGCTTCTTCTTGGCCATACGCTTGCGACGCTTCTTAATAACTGAACCCACGAAAGTTCCTTACCGGCTAGATGCAGTACCTGCCTGTTGGGAAGGGTCCGCGGGCTAAGCAGCAGACTGAAGCAACTGACAGGTTCTTACAATGACGTAAAACGTTCCTTAACAGGGTACCGCCTCTGCGAGGCACCCCACGACCGCGGGTCCCGTGCGGGACCCAAAGCAGTCGATTCACGCTGTGAATGTTGCCGCTGACTGATCAGCCAGTTCCGGCGTGGCCGTCATTCCGGTCGACGACGGCACCCTTGAGGTACTGCTCGACGGCGTTTTCCGGCACGCGGTAGGAGCGGCCGAACCGCACGGCCGGCATCTCCCCCGAATGCACAAGACGGTACACAGTCATTTTCGATACCCGCATAAGTTCCGCGACTTCGGCCACGGTCAAAAAACGGGCCTTGGAGAAGTTGGCCTCCGTAGACATTTCCCTATTCCTTTGCTCAAGCGAACGGCAGCCCCACCTGTTGACATGGCGGTGTGCCGATGCTGAGCCATCAAACAACCATGTGTTAGCAACACTAGTTGCTCATGGTGCCAAAGTGAAAGACTTCCTCAGGAATCCCCACACGGTTTCCGCAGGAATCTCGAAAATCCCGCGGCACGCCCCTCCTCCTGCTCTTCCCTCAGGCACGGGTCCGCCGCGTGCGGGCCGAGGCGGCCAGCTGGCCCAGTACCGACGCCGTCACGTCCCAGTCCATGCAGGCATCCGTGACGCTCTGGCCATAGACCAGCCCGTCCCGTCCGGAGCCGGTAACGGCGTTGACATCAAGGTTCTGGGCCCCGCCCACCAGGAAGCTCTCGAGCATGACGCCGGCGATGGCCCCGGCGGCGGCTCCGGCACTTTCGAGCTGCGCACCGATTTCGAGGGCGACCTCGGCCTGGCGGTGGTGGTTTTTGCCGCTGTTGGCGTGGCTGGCGTCGACGATCAGACGGGGGTTGAGCTGCTTCGCGGCGAGTTTCGCTGAGGCCGCTTCAACATCGGCGGCTGAGTAGTTGGGGCCCTTGCGTCCGCCGCGGAGGATGACGTGGGTGTCCGGGTTGCCGGCGGTAGCCACAAGCGCCGCCCGGCCGTCGTCGTCGATCCCGAGGAACGCCTGGGCGGCAGCGGCGGCGCTGCACGCGTCCAGCGCCACCTGGAGATCGCCGTCGGTCCCGTTCTTGAAGCCGATCGGCATCGACAGCCCGGAGGCCAGCTGGCGGTGGATCTGGCTCTCCGTGGTGCGGGCGCCGATCGCGCCCCAGGCGACCAGGTCCGCGACGTACTGGGGGCTGATGGGCTCAAGGAACTCGGTGGCGGTGGGCAGGCCGAGGGCGGTGACCTGGCGCAGGAAGGACCGGGCCGCGCGCAGGCCCGCGGCGATGTCGTGGCTGCCGTCCAGCCGAGGGTCGTTGATCAGGCCCTTCCAGCCCACCGTGGTGCGCGGCTTTTCGAAGTAGGTGCGCATGACGATCAGCAGGTCTTCGCGGTGCTTCTCTGCCTGGCTGACCAGCCGGCGGGCGTATTCCAGGCCCGCCTTGGGGTCGTGGATGGAGCAGGGGCCCACGATGACGAGCAGCCTGTCGTCCACACCGTCCATGATGGCCCGGACCTCGTCCCGGCCCCGTCCGACCACCTCGGCCAGGCGGGCCTCCAGGGGCAGTTCCGCCATGAGGTCTTGCGGGGTGGGCAGCGGGGTGAACTCGCTGACGCGCAGGTTCGAGGTGGAGTGTTGGGGGCCGGTGGCTGCTTCGATGCTCATATTCGGGTCCTGTTCCGGGTGCGGAGCGGGCCCTGGTCAGAACCCGCCGAAGAAATGGCGAAGGGCAGAGAATAATCTCTGCCCTGTTGGCTCTGAAGGAAAGTTGGATGCGTGTCAGTTAGACGCGGGCCCCTCCAGAGCCAACGAAAAATACGCATACCAACGGTTAGTCATAGCGTTGACGATAGCCCCGGAGCCGCGGCCGGAGCAAACGCCGGGCGTAACAATTCGCGGGCGGCTAGTTCCGGGCGGCCAGGAGTACGTGGTCGCCGGGCAGGCACGTCGCGGCAGTGTTCGCCGGCGCTGCCGCGAAATGACATTTCGCGGCACACCGGCACCACCTAGAGTGTGAGGAAACCCAGCACAGCATCCGATCCGCAAATGGAGGCAGCCATGACGCACACCGTCCCGCCCGGCAACCCCGAGGCTCCGACCACTCCCGCGGCCACGGCCCCTGGCCCTGCTGTCTCCGCGTCCGGGCAGCACACAGCCGCGGCCGCCCGCGGGCTCCCTGCCGCGCTGAAGCGCCGCGTGCCCAAGTACGCCGACCTTGCTCCCCTGATGCAGTTCAAGAAGCCGGAATTCAGCAGGGCCGCCAGGCTGCGCCGTGCCAGCACCATCTGGGACCTGCGGGACATGGCCAAGCGCCGCACACCCCAGGCGCCCTTCGATTACACGGACGGCGCCGCCGAGGCCGAAATCTCCCTCCGCCGCGCCCGCCAGGCGTTCCTGGACATTGAATTCCGGCCCGGGGTCCTGCGGGACGTCTCCAGCATCGACCTCAGCACTGACATCCTGGGCGGGCCGTCCCGCCTCCCGGTGGGCATCGCGCCCACCGGCTTCACCCGGATGATGCAGTCCGAGGGCGAATACGCCGGTTCCCAGGCCGCCGCAGCCGCCGGCATTCCGTACACCCTCTCCACCATGGGCACGGCGTCGCTCGAGGACGTGGCCGCCGCCGCACCCACTGGCCGCAACTGGTTCCAGCTGTACCTGTGGACGGACCGGGAGCGTTCACTGGAACTGATCCAGCGTGCCGCCGCGGCGGGCAATGACACGCTCATGGTCACGGTGGACACCGCCGTCGCCGGCGCCAGGCTCCGCGACGTCCGCAACGGCATGACCATCCCGCCCGCCCTGACACTCAAGACCGTACTGGATGCGTCCTACCGGCCCGCGTGGTGGTTCAACTTCCTCACCCACGAGCCGCTGACTTTCGCGTCGCTGTCCCGCTACACGGGCACGGTCGCGGACCTCATCAACTCCATGTTCGATCCCACCCTGACCTTTGCCGACCTCGACTGGCTGCGCGAGACGTGGAAGGGCAAGCTCGTGGTCAAGGGCATCCAGACGGTCGACGACGCCCGCAAGGTGGTGGACCATGGCGCGGACGGGATTGTGCTCTCCAACCACGGCGGCCGCCAGCTGGACCGGGCACCGATTCCGTTCCACCTGCTCCCGGAGGTCTCCGCGGCGCTGAAGGCGGACCGCAGCGACGCGGCGATCATCCTGGACACCGGCATCATGAGCGGCGCGGACATCATCGCCGCCCTCGCCCTCGGCGCCGACTTCACGCTGATCGGCCGCGCCTACCTGTACGGGCTCATGGCCGGCGGGCGGGCCGGTGTGGACCGTGCCCTCCAAATCCTGGAGAAGGACATGGAACGCACCATGGCACTGCTGGGCGTCAGCCGGATCGCCGACCTCACCCCCGAGCACGTGCGGATCCTCCGCACCTAGCGCACCCCTGGCAAGCCACGGGCGCCCAAACGATCGGCCGGGTGCCACTTTGGGCGAAGCGGATGGCCGCAGCGCATACCCAGGGCGGCATACGCGGGGCAGGACAGCCTACTTCTTGCGGCCGAACTTGGGCAGGTTGGCCAGGAGATCGGCGGCCCTGGTGGCGGCCCGGCCCACGGTCCGCCCGATCTGCTGGGGCATTTTGTCGTCCCCCGCCGTTCCCACCGGAATGACGACGGCGGGGCTCAGCGGGCTGCCGGCAGGGCGGCCCGCCAGTGCTGCGGCGGGTTGCGCGGCGACCGGTTGCGGGACGGCAGGTTGCGGAACCGCGGCGGCCAGGCCTTCCGGGACGGCGGCGGGGCCGGCTTCGGGGTGGCGGGCGGCGGCCGCGTCCGCCGTCGCGGCGGGGCCGACGTCGAACGCCTGCAGCCAGGTGGCGATCCCGGCGAGCGGCTTGGGGTTGAGCGTGTAATACCGCTTCTGGCCCTGGGCGCGCATGCTCACCAGGTCCGCTTCGCGGAGGACTTTGAGATGCTTGGAAATGGTGGGCTGGCTTGCTTCAAGCTCCTGGACCAGTTCCCCCACCGCTTTGTCCCCCTTGCGGAGGGCTATCAGAATGTCACGCCTGGTTGCCTCAGCAATGACGGCAAATACGTCGTCTGTCACCATGCCCTCCACACTAGCGACATATACGCCAGATGGCATCCACGAATTGTTCCGTTGGTGCAAGCCCCCAAGGCCGGCCCGGATTCAGTCGAACCAGGGATCCAGTCCGTGCAGGGGAAACACTTCCTTGCGGGTGGCCATGATGGTGCGGTCCACCTCGTCGTTGGGGTCGAAACCCACTTCCCAGGACCGCCACCAGAGGTCCACGTCGTCGCCCATCGTCTCGGGGGGCTCCACGCCGAACCTGGCGCCGTACTTGTCTCTGACGTAGTTGCGCCAGTCCTCCGGAACCGGGGTGCGCAACGGCACCGGGCGGCCGGCGGCGATGGCTATGAGGTGGCTCCAGGACCGCGGGACCACGCTGACCACGTTGTAGCCGCCGCCCCCGGTGGATATCCACCGGTTCTCGCAATAGCGGGCGGCGAGGTTGCCGATCGCCGTGGCGGCCTCGCGCTGGCCGTCCACACTGATGTTCAGGTGCGTGAGCGGGTCAAGCCGGTGCGAGTCGCAGCCGTGCTGGCTGACGATCACTTCCGGTTCGAACGCGCCAATGAGCTGGGGCACGACGGCGTGGAAGGCCCGCAGCCACCCGGCGTCAACGGTGCCGGCCGGGAGGGCGACGTTCACGGCGCTGCCCTGCGCGTTCGGTCCGCCGATCTCGTTGGCAAACCCGGTGCCCGGGAAGAGGGTCAGTCCGGATTCGTGCAGCGAAATGGTCAGGACGCGCGGATCGTCCCAGAAGATGCTTTGCGTGCCGTCGCCGTGGTGAGCATCGACGTCGACGTAGGCCACCCGCCGGACGCCGCCGTCGAGCAGCCGCTGGACCGCGAGGGCGGCGTCGTTGTAGATGCAAAAACCGCTCGCGCGCTCCCGGGAGGCGTGGTGCATTCCGCCGCCGAAGTTCACGGCCCGCACGGCGCTGCCGTCGAGGACAGCTGCGGCCGCCAGCAGGGAGCCGCCGGCCAGCCGGGCGCTGGCTTCGTGCATGCCGGCAAAGGCGGGGTCGTCCTCGGTTCCGAGACCCCTGGCGTGGTCGGAGGTGTCCGGGTTTGCGCTCACGCGCCGCACGGCGGCCACAAACTCCGGGCTGTGGACCGCGCACAGCTCCGCGTCGGTGGCGACGTCCGGAGCCGCTACCGAGACGTGGTCCAGATCCAGCAGTCCAAGGCTGCCGGCCAGCTTCGCTGTGAGCTCCATGCGCTCCGGCGCCATCGGGTGGGAGTGGCCAAAGTTGTAGGCAGTCATGGCTGGGGCCCACACCACCGTCGTTGGCAGCGCGGTCTGAGCGAGTCCGGGCAGGAATGTCATCAATCACAGGCTACCCGAGCGGTCCCCGGCTTCCCGCGCGCACGGGCGTTCCCCCGGCCATTACCCGGTGTTTAGTGGTTTACTACTTGGGGAAGAAGTTTCAACCGAGGAAGAACATGACGCAAAGCCAGTCGAGGTCCACGAGCCCGGCCAGCTGGCAGCCAGGCATGCCGGAGCGGGAAGGCCTGTGGATCTTCACACGCCTGCGCGACTTCATTGACAGCATCGCGAACAGCTCGCCCGCCCGCCTGGCGCTCTCGGCGTTCGGCGTCGTGATCTTGGTCTTCACCGCTTTGCTCTCGCTGCCCTTAGCTTCCGCGACGGGACAGGTCACACCGCTGCATCAGGCGTTCTTCACCGCGTCGTCAGCTGTCTGCGTCACGGGCCTGACCGTGGTCTCCACGGCTGTGCACTGGTCCTTCTTCGGCCAGCTCGTGATCCTGGTCGGCATTTTCGTGGGCGGCTTGGGCACCTTGACCCTCGCGTCGCTGCTGGCGCTCATGGTGAGCAAGAGACTTGGTGTCCGGGGCAAGCTGATCGCCCAAGAGGCCATGAACGCCGGCCGGCTCGGCGAAGTCGGCACGCTGCTCCGGATCGTGATCGTGACCTCCGTCGTGATCGAGGCGGCCCTGGCCGTGACCCTGATCCCTCGCTTCCTGCTCCTTGGGGAGAGTTTCCCGCAGGCCGTCTGGCACGGGGTCTTCTACGCCATTTCATCGTTCAACAACGCCGGTTTCACGCCGCATTCGGACGGAATCGTGCCGTACGAAACCGATCTCTGGATCCTTGTCCCGTTGATGCTCGGCGTGTTCCTGGGCAGCCTGGGATTCCCTGTCGTCATGGTGCTGCACCAGAACGGGCTGCGGTGGAAGAAATGGAACCTCCACACCAAGCTGACCATCCAGGTGTCCTTCATTCTCCTGGCCGCCGGCACGGTCCTGTGGGGTTTCCTGGAGTGGGACAACCTGCGCACCATCGGGGACATGGACCTCGGCGACAAGATCACGCATGCGCTGTTTGCCTCAGTCATGTTGCGCTCCGGCGGCTTCAACCTCGTGGACCAGAACCACATGGAGTCCACCACCATGTTGCTCTCCGATGCCCTCATGTTCGCCGGCGGAGGTTCCGCATCCACGGCGGGCGGCATCAAGGTCACCACCATCGCCGTGATGTTCCTGGCGATCACCGCCGAGGCCCGCGGCGACGCGGACGTGAAAATCTACGGCCGCACCATCCCCGAGGGCACCATGCGCGTGGCCATCTCGGTGATCGTCGCCGGCGCCACCCTCGTCTCGGTCTCGGCCCTCCTGCTCCTGCACATCAGCCATGCCTCCCTGGACCGGGTCCTGTTTGAAACCATTTCCGCCTTCGCCACGGTGGGCCTCAGCACCAACCTCAGTGCAGAGTTGCCGCCGGAGGGGGTTTACGTCCTCGCTTTGCTCATGTTTGCCGGGCGCGTCGGGACGGTCACCCTTGCCGCCGGCCTGGCCCTGCGCCAGCGCAGCCAGCTGTACCACTACCCGGAAGAGAGACCGATCATTGGCTAGTTCCTCAGGCGCCGTCAACCGCCCCGCCCACAACGCCCCCGTGCTGGTGATCGGGCTGGGCCGTTTTGGTGCATCCACCGCAGAACAGCTGGTCAAACAGGGCCGGGAGGTCCTGGCCATCGAACGCGACCGCAGCCTCGTCCAGAAGTGGGCGAGCGTCCTGACGCACGTGGTGGAAGCCGACGCCACCAACATCGATGCCCTCCGCCAGCTCGGCGCCCAGGAATTCAGTTCCGCCGTCGTGGGCGTGGGCACCTCGATCGAATCCTCGGTGCTCATCACGGTGAACCTCGTAGACCTGGGAATCGAACACCTCTGGGTCAAGGCGATCACGCCCTCGCACGGCAAGATCCTCACCCGCATCGGCGCCAACCACGTCATCTACCCGGAGGCCGACGCCGGCGTCCGTGCCGCGCACCTGGTCTCCGGGCGCATGCTGGACTTCATCGAGTTTGACGACGACTTCGCGATCGTCAAGATGTACCCGCCGCGCGAGACCGTGGGCTTCACCCTCGATGAGTCCAAGGTCCGGTCCAAGTACGGCGTCACGATCGTGGGCGTGAAGTCCCCGGGCGAGGACTTCACCTACGCGCGGCCGGAAACCAAGGTTTCCTCGCGGGATATGCTCATCGTTTCGGGCCACGTGGACCTGCTCGAACGGTTCGCTGCCCGCCCCTAGGCCACAACCGGAGCCTGCGGAAACCGGCGCCGCGGCCTGCTCCGGTGTCCGCCCGGGCCGGCTCAGGCGAGCTGTCGGGTGATTTCTGCGGCGCGCTCAGCCGCCGCGCGGGCGCCGTCGGCAATGATGGCCGGCAGTCCGCGCTCGTCAAAGGTGGCGATGGCCCGTTCCGTGGTGCCGTTCGGGCTCGTGACCGCCTTGCGCAATGCGGCAGGATCCGCGCCCGGCTCAGCCAGCATGAAGCCCGCCCCGGCGACGGTCTCGCGGGCCAGCAACAGCGACAGCTCCGGGTCCAGGCCCAGTCGTGCCCCGGCCTCGGCCATGGCCTCCGCCAGGTAGAAGGCGTAGGCCGGGCCCGAGCCGCTGATCGCGGAGAGGGCGTCCACCTGCTCTTCCGGGATCTCCACGACCGTGCCGGCGGCGGCGAGGATGTCCTTGGCGCGCTGGAGTTGCCCGGCGGAGCAGCTGGTCCCGGGCGAGACGGAGACGACGCCGCGGCCCAGCTTCGCCGGTGTGTTCGGCATCGTGCGGATGACGGGCTGGCCGGCCGGCAGCGCCGCCTCCAGCTGCTCCAGTGACACGGCGGCCGCAACGCTGATGACGATCGTTCCGGGTGAAAGGGATCCGCTGATTTCCCGGGCCAGGTCCGCGATCCCCACGGGTTTGACTCCCAGGATCACGACGGCGGAGCCGGTGGCGGCCTGTTTATTGTTGTCGGGCTCTTCTTCGCCCGCGATGGCGGTGATCCCGTGGTGGCGCTGGGCCAGCTCGGCCGCGCGCCCGGCCCGGCGGACTGTCGCGACAATGTCGCCCGGGTCGACGCCGCCGTCGATCAGCCCCGCCATAATTGCCTCGTTCATTGACCCACAGCCCAGGAATGCGATTCGGTTGCTCATGTCCCCATCATTGCAGTCTGACGTGATTCCCAGCCAGCTCCCACCTTCAGCGCAGTCAGCGCACAACTTTGGAACCTAACGTTGTAACTACCTCATTGAGGGTGCGAGTGATGCAGCAGGCATGCGGATGCCTGCGCGGCACCGGTGGTTGCAGCGGGTTTTCCCATTTTCCCGCAGCGTACCGCCGGTGCCTTTGCCGTTTAAAGCCCCTGCGGCGGAGCCGGCCACCACCCGGCGGGCGCCGTCGGATTGCCAGCGAACACACAGGGAAAACTCGCTGCGCACCCATGATCGGCCATTATCTTTGAAAGTGCCTCAACAGGTGCGAGTGATGATAGCCGGTTCCCCCGGAGCCGGCGGTGCGCCGGGCGATTTGCAGCAGAGTTCCCCCAAGTCCTGCTCCAGATCGCCCGGCCCTACTCTTTTAACCGGCGTGAACGGGCCCGTCACGGGGCGCGGCCCGGCCCTGCTTTCTAACCGTCTGCTTTCTAACCGTCTGCGGCCCCGCCGAACACCGGGCTGCGAAGCTTGCCTTCCAGGAACCGGCGTTCCGCCGCGCTGCCGGCAAGCGCCAGCGCCCGCCTGTAGCCTTCGACGGCCTCCGGATAGCGGCGCAGGCGCACCAGGAAGTCTGCGCGGACGGCGTGGAAGAGGTAGTAGTTGTCCAGTCCCAGGCCCTCGACCGCCGCCAGCCCGGCAACGGGCCCGCGGAGCTCTGCCAGGGCCACGGCGCGGTTCAGCGCCACGACAGGACCCGGCGCGACGGCCAGGAGCTGGTCATACAACTGCAGGATCTGCGCCCAGTCGGTGTCCCCGGCGGTCGCGGCGTCGCTGTGGACGGCGTTGATCGCCGCCTGGAGCTGATACGGTCCGGGCCGGTTCCGGCGCAGGCACCGGCGCACCAGCTCACGGCCTTCGGCGGCCAGGGCGCCGTCCCAGTGCCCCCGGTCCTGGGCCGCGAGCAGCACCAGTCCCCCGTCGGGCGTGAATCGCGCGGCGCGGCGGGACTCGATGAGCAGCATCAGCGCCAGCAGTCCCGCCGCTTCCGGCTCGTCCGGCATCAGCGACGCCAACAGCCTGCCGAGCCGGATGGCTTCCGTGCAGAGCTCCTCACGTTCCGGACCGTCGGCGGGGCCCGCGGTGTAGCCCTCATTGAAGATGAGGTAGACCACCGCCAGCACCGATTGCAGCCGTTCGGGCAGGTCGGCGCCCTGCGGGACCCGGTAGGGGACTTTGGCATCCCGGATTTTCGCTTTGGCCCGGACCAGCCGCTGCGCCATGGTCGTTTCCGGGACCAGGAAGGCCCTGGCGATTTCCGCCGTCGTCAATCCACCCAGAAGCCGCAGCGTCAGCGCCACCTGGGCGGACCCGGCCAGGGCAGGATGGCAGCACGTGAAAATCAGCCGCAAAGTATCGTCGTCCACGTCCTCGACCCCTGACTGCTCCGCCAGGAACTGCTCTTCGGCGGCCGGCGCGGGTCCGGCCCCGGACCGCGCCGCCGCGAGCAGGGCCGCCTGTGCGTGCTTGTCCTCGCGTGAGGCTTCCCGCCGCAGCCGGTCAATCGCCCGGTGCCGTGCCGTCGTGATGATCCAGCCAGCCGGGCTGGGCGGGACGCCGGCCGAGGGCCAGTGCTGGACCGCCGCGGTAAAGGCATCCTGGACGGCGTCCTCGGCAATATCGATGTTCCCGAACGTCCGCGTCAGAACGGCTACGGCGCGGCCGTACTCGCGCCGGAACACCCGGGCGATGTCCGCCTCGGTCGCTGCCTCATCTCCACGGCGCTCACCCACACCGGCACCCCCGACCCGGCGGCTAGTGCTGGAACGGACGGATTTCAACGGGAAGTGTGGTGGCGCCGGCCAGCTTCCTTGCCCAGCCAAGGGCCGCGTCCAGATCCTCGGCCTCGATCACGGTGAATCCGCCGAGGTGCTCCTTGCCTTCGGTGAACGGCCCGTCGGTCACCAGGATCTCGCCCCCGTTGGGCCGCAGGACTGTCGCGGACTCGGCCGGGTGGAGACCCCCGGCGAACACCCAGGCCCCCGCCGCCTGCATTTCATGGTTCAGGGCCGCCAGGTCACGCATGATGGGTTCGAGGAACTCAGGGTCCGGGGCGGGGCCGTCCGGCTGGTAAATGCTGAGCAGGTACTGCGTCATTTCGGGTGCCTCCTTGTCGAATCAGCCGGCGCCGTGCCGGCCTCTCAGCAATTACACGATCGTGGACGCTCCGGATCGACACAGTCGCGACTTCCGCCACTGGTCCAAGCCGTCTCAGAGAGCCTTTTCCGGCGACTGGAGCCGCGCCGGCGGTTGCTCTGCCACATGCGGCGCGGGATCGATCGGCCCCTCAAACACAAGCTGGTCCAGGCGGCGGAGGATGAGTCCCTCACGCAGGGCCCACGGGCAGGTCACCATGCTGTCGAACTTGAACATTTCCAGTGCCGCTTCCGCGACGAGGGCGCCGGCGAGGACCTGCGGCGCGCGGGCCTCGGAGACGCCGGGCAGGTGGAGCCTGTCCCCTATCTCCATGGCCGAGATCCGCTGCGCCCAGAGCCCGAGGTCGAGGGCCAGCAGCTCCCGCTTGACGTAGGGCCCGGCGCCGCTGGGGGCGGCCCCGGCAATCCTGGCGAGGGACCGGAAAGTTTTGGACGTGCCCGCGACGAGGTTGGGCGGGCCCAGCTTCTCGAATTTGCGCACCGCGGGTTTGAGCGTGGAGCGGATGTAGCGGCGCAGCTCCTTGATGCTCTTGGCCGAGGGCGGGTCCTCGGGCAGCCAGTCGCGTGTCAGCCGGCTGGCACCGAGCGGAACGGACATTGCCAGCTCGGGCAGCTCGTCCTGTCCGAGGGCCATCTCGAAGGAGCCGCCGCCGATGTCCAGGTTCAGGATGGGCCCGGCACCCCAGCCGTACCAGCGCCGGACGGCAAAGAAGGTCATGGACGCCTCTTCGCTGCCCGTGAGCTCCCGGAGGGTGACGGTGGTTTCATGTTTGACGCGGGCCAGGACGTCAGCGCCGTTGGTGGCCTCGCGGATGGCCGAGGTGCAGAACGCGAGGAGGTCGTCGGCTTTGTGCTTGGCCGCGAATTCCCACGCCTCGAGGACGAACTCGACCAGTTCATGCTGCCCGTCGTCGTCAATGTTGCCGTCGTCGTCGAGGTACTGCACGAGCGACAGCCGCCGTTTATGCGAGGCGTAGGGGACCGGCCGGGCGCCGGGATGGGCGTCGACCAGCAGGAGATGGACAGTGTTGGACCCGATGTCGAGGACGCCTAGACGCATGCTGCCATTATTCCCCCCCACGGAGCGGCCGGCCTAGCTGCGACGGCGGTATTCGCGAAGAATACCGCCGTCGCAGTCTGGCCGATCGGGGGCCTAAGCCGGGTCGGCAGTGCCGTCAGCGGGCTCGTCGGTGGGCTTGAAGTCGCGGCGGATGTTGGCCACGCCCTCCGGGTCGATTTCAAAGCCGTAGGCGGCGCCGGGGTTGATCACCATGCCGAGCTCGGCGCCGAGGTTGCCGATGATCGCGGCGCCCTGCGTGCCCAGCACGTTCGGCGCGGCGGCGAGATACTGCTCGGTGACGCGGCTCGGGTGCGAGAAAACGGCCAGGACGGGCTTGCCGGAGGAGTTGGCGAGGACCAGCGGCTCCACCTGCGAGTCGGGGCCCTCGAGGGCGTCGGAGCTGACCACATAGACCTCGTTGTTGAGGAAGGCCAGGATCACGTCCACCGGGTTGGCGTCCGGCTGCTCCCCCCGGGCGAGCTGCTCCTCGAGTTCGTTCAGCGGCTGGTTGTCCAGGTGTGCGGGCTGTTCAGTCATATTCCTACTCGATCACGTCCACGGCCGGTCCGCAAACGCAAAATCGCCGGAAACCTGCGGATTCGCCGGTAATCTCCGGCGAATCGGCAGGTTTCCGGCGATTTCGGCGTGCTGCCTACTTCTTGGCCGGGGCCTTCCGCGCGGGCGCCTTTCGGGCCGTCGTCGTGCGCTTGACCGGGCCCTTGGCCCGCTTCTCCGCGAGGAGTTCGACGGCGCGTTCCCGGGTCAGCTCCTCGATCGAGGTGGTGCGCGGCACGGTGATGTTGGTGATGCCGTCGGTGATGTACGGGCCGAACCTGCCTTCCTTCACCACGATGTTCTTCTCCGAGACCGGGTCCGGTCCGAATTCGGCCAGCGGCGGCACGGCGGCGCGGGCGCCGCGCTGCTTGGGCTGCGAGTAGATCTCCAGCGCCGCCTCGAGCGTGATCGTGAAGATCTCCTCTTCGGAGCCGATGGATCGGGAGTCCGTGCCCTTCTTCAGGTACGGGCCGAACCGGCCGTTCTGCACCGTGATCGGGTTGCCGTCGGCGTCCTGGCCAAGCACGCGGGGCAGGCTCATGAGCTGCAGCGCCTCGTCCAGCGTGATGCTGTCCACGCTCATGGACGCGAACAGGGACCCGGTGCGCGGCTTGGCCTTGACGGGCTTCTTCGGCGGCTTGGGCTTGCCGTTCTTGTAGTACTCAACGGGCTGGTTGGCCAGCTGTTCCTCGGTCATCTCCGGGATGATCTCGGTGACGTACGCGCCGTAGCGGCCGTTCTTGGCCACGATCGTGTGCCCGGTGTGCGGGTCCGCGCCGAGGACGCGCTCCTCCGGGGCGGCGGTCTCCATGAGTTCAACGGCTTTGGCGGCCGTGAGCTCGTCCGGGGCCAGGTCCTCGGGGACGTTGGCGCGGGCTGCCTCAACCACCTCGCCGGTCTCGGGATCCACCGTCGCGGTGGAGCTTTCCAGGTACGGGCCGAACTTGCCGACCCTAAGGGTGATCGCGTCCGTGATCGGGATGGAGTTGATCTCGCGGGCATCGATCTCGCCGAGGTTGTTCACGATGCTCAGCAGGCCGGGCTCGGAGTCCTCACCGAAGTAGAAGTGCTTGAGCCACGCGGGTCCGGCCGCCTGGCCGTTGGCGATCTTGTCCAGGTCCGCTTCCATGTCGGCGGTGAACTCGTAGTCCACGTAGTCGTGGAAGTGCTGTTCGAGGAGCCGGATCACGGAGAACGCGATCCAGCTCGGGACCAGCGCAGAGCCCTGCTTCCGGACGTAGCCGCGGTCCTGGATCGTGGAGATGGTGGAGGCATAGGTCGACGGGCGGCCGATGCCCTTCTTTTCCAGCTCCGCAGTCAGCGAGGCTTCGGTGTAGCGCGGCGGCGGCGAAGTCTCGTGGCCGACGGCGACAATGTCGCTGGCAGTGAGCGCGTCGTCCTTGGCCACGTTGGGCAGCCGGCGTGCTTCCTCGGACTCGTCGTCGCCGCGGCTTTCGTCCTTGCCTTCTTCGTAGGCGGCGAGGAAGCCGGGGAAGGTGATGACGGTGCCCGACGCCGAGAATTCGGCATCGCGGCGGTCGGCCGGGTCGCCAACGGTGACGGCGCCGAGGCGGATCGTGGCGGTGGAGCCCTTAGCGTCAGCCATCTGCGAGGCGACCGTGCGCTTCCAGATGAGCTCGTACAGGCGGAATTCGTCACCGGAGAGCTGCTGGGCCACCTGGGCCGGGGTGCGGAAGGAGTCGCCGGCGGGACGGATGGCCTCGTGGGCTTCCTGCGCGTTCGCTGCCTTGCCGCTGTAGACCCGCGGCGACTGCGGCACGTACTCGGGGCCGTACAGCTCGGAGGCCTGGCGCCGGGCGGCCGTGACGGCCTCGTTGCTCAGCGCGGACGAGTCCGTACGCATATACGTGATGTAACCGTTTTCGTAGAGCCGCTGGGCCACCTGCATCGTGCTCTTCGAGGAGAACCGCAGCTTGCGGCCGGCCTCCTGCTGCAGGGTGGAGGTGGTGAACGGCGCCGCCGGGCGGCGGGTGTACGGCTTGGTGTCGACGGAGCGGACGCGGAAGTCGGCGTCCTGCAGCCCCGCCGCGAGCGAGGTGGCGAGTTCCTCGTTGAGGTGGACGGCGTTGCGGGAGGTGAGCTCGCCGTTGTCGTTGAAGTCCCGGCCGCTGGCGACCTTGGCACCGTCGACGGCGGCGAGTTTGGCTTTGAAGGAGCCGGAACCGGCGCCGAACTGGCCGGTGAGGTCCCAGTAGGAGGCGGCCTTGAAGGCCATCCGCTCACGTTCGCGGTCCACCACCATGCGGGTGACGACGGACTGCACGCGGCCTGCGGAGAGGCCGCGGGCCACCTTGCGCCACAGCACCGGGGAGATCTCATAGCCGTAGAGCCGGTCCAGGACGCGCCGGGTCTCCTGGGCGTCGACCAGGTCCTGGTCGACATCGCGCAGGTTGTCCATGGCCCGGTGGATGGCTTCCTTGGTGATTTCACCGAAGGTCATCCGGTAGACGGGAACCTTGGGCTTGAGCACTTCCAGCAGGTGCCACGCGATGGCCTCGCCCTCGCGGTCCCCATCGGTTGCGAGATAGAGAGCATCGGCGTCTTTGAGCTGCGCCTTGAGCTCGGCGACCTTCTTCTTCTTGTCCGAGGACACCACGTAGTAAGGCTTGAAGTCGTTGTCGATGTCGACGGCGAACTTGCCCAGCGGGGTCTTCTTCAGTTCCGCGGGGAGCTCCGAGGGCTGCGGGAGGTCGCGGATGTGACCAATGGAGGCCTCCACTATGAAGCCTTCGCCGAGGTACTTGGCGATGGTCTTGCTCTTGGCGGGAGACTCCACAATCACGAGTTTCTTGCCGGTTTTGGCCTTGCTTGGCACGGTGCTCCTACAGAAAAAGGTGGCTCGGGCAGATGCGCCCATACCCGCCTAGTTCACCATATTTTGCAGAATCCCGCGCATCCGGCCGGAAATGACGGCCCGGCGGACGCGGCTTCCGGCCGCAATAGGGCCACGTGCCGGCCGGCCCCTGCGCGGGCCCCGGATGCGGTTCGGCGCCGTGCCCGCGACCGGTTCAGGCCCTCCCGGCGGCGGGCTCAGTCCTTGCCGGCGGCGGGCTTGCCGGCGGCGGGTTTGGCGGCCGCCGGGCCGCGGTCGTCCGGAATCATCGACCACATCGTGGCCATACGTTCGGCGCCTTCGGGCAGGTGGTCCGGATCCTCGAGTTCGTAGTCCCGCAGCAGGTCGAAGATCCGCCGCGTCAGTTCGGCGCGCTGGTCCGGCGTCAGGTACAGCAGATTGCTGGCCAGTACCACCGAGGACGGTCCGTCGGCGGTATCGCCGCTCTCGCGCCGGGCGTTGCGGGCCGTGGCGTAGGCACGGACCCGGCGGCGGTAGGCGTCGAGCTCGAGGTCCAGGACGGCGAGTTCGGGGCTGGCCACTCCCCCCAGCGAGTGGATGGTGAAATCTGTACCGGCGGCCTGCCAGCGCCGCTCCCGGGCATCCCCCGCGGTGGCGGCGGGAATCACGATGCCCCACTTCTGCAGTGCCCGCAGGTGGTAGCTCATGGCACTGGGAGTCAGCCCGGTCTGCGCGGCAAGCTCGGTGGCCGTCCGGCTCACCTGCGTGGAATACAGTTCGGAGATGACCTCCAGCCGGGCGGCGTGGGCCAAGGCACGGATCGCCTTCGGGTCGGTGATTTCCACTTGCTTCTCCGGACGGTGCCGGCGCCTGGTGGCCGGCGGAGCCATTGACTCCGCCGTCGGGGTTTCTGCGTTCACTCCTCCAGTGTATCCAGCCCCGCCAAACTATGAAAGAAATGCTTGACATTTGTTTTGCCGACGGACTAGGTTCCTTTTTATGAAACATACACTTCATAAATTGCCGGCACCCGCAACCGGCGCGCGGCCCCTGTGGCGCAACCGCGACTTCCTGATTGCCGGCACCGCCCGGTTCGTGGCGACGGCGGGGATGGGCGCCGTCGTCGTCAGCGTCATGCTGCATCTGCAGAACGCGGCCGCCGCCGGCGAAACTCCTGTCGCCGGGCCCTGGCTCGTGGCCGCGTACCTGCTGTGCTCAGCGCTGCCGCTGGTCCTCCTGGCCCCGTGGGCCGGCCGGCTCGCCGACACCATGGATTCGCGCACGCTGGCGACGGCGAGTTCGGCGGTCAGCGCCGCCACCGTCGCCGGCATGGGGCTTGGCATGCAGTACCTGGAGAACTATCTGCCCGTGCTGTTTGCCATGACGTTCCTGCTCGACGCGGCCCAGTCCGTGGCCAGCCCCACCTGGCAGGCCCTGCTGCCGCGGATCGTCGGAGAGGACCGCACGCCCCGGGCCATGGGGACCATGCAGGCGACCATCATGATCGCGGGGATGGCAGGTCCCGCCGCGGGCGGCCTGCTCAGCGGCTGGGGCGGGACCGGGCTGGTGTTCACCGTGGCCAGCGGCTGCTACGTCGCCATGGGGCTGGGCGCGCTGCTGATCCGCACCCGCCGCGGCACGGCGGCCGAACGTGCCGGCCAGGCGAAGCCCGCGCTGCTGGACGGGCTGCGCCTGATCCGCCGGGACAGCCTGGTCTGGGCCCTGGTCCTGGGGGCGATGTTCTTCATCGTCGTCGGCGAAGCCACCAACGTGCTCGAGGTGTTCCTGGCCCGCAACGAACTTGGCGCCACCGAAATCCAGTACGGCCTCCTGTCCGCAGCCTTCGGCCTCGGCATGGCGGCCGGGGCCGCGATGGCCGGCAGGATCAGGACGCCTCGGGTCCGGCTGCGCGTGCTGCTGGCCGCCATGACCGGAGCCTCGGCGTGCCTGGTCCTCACCGGGATGGTCCCGAGCGTGGAACTGCTTTTTGTGGCCTACACAGGGACGGGAGTGGCCTGCGGCGTCCTGAACGCCTGTTTCGGGGCGATCGCGATCCTGCGGATTCCGGAGAGCGGGCGCGGCCAGGCGATGGCGATTGTCGGCGGGATGACGCGTGCCGTCTCCATTGGCGCGCTGGCCCTGGGCGGCCTCCTGGGCGCCCTGGTGCCGGTCCGCGTCAGCTTCGTGCTCACCGGCGCCGTCGGTGCCATGGTGGCCCTCGCCCTCACGGCGTACGTCCTGCCGCGGTTCGGCCGGGAGGACTCCGCCGCCAACACTCCTGCGGCGGCCATGGCGGCGGCCGGGGCGGCGGCCGGGGCCGCGGCGGACGCGGCGGACGCGGCGTTGCCGGCCAAGGCCGCGGCGGAACCGCCGATGGCGGGGGCGGCCGCGACGGTATCAGGCAGGCAGCAGGAAGCCGTCGCGGACGAGGTTCCCGACTTCCTCGAGCAGGCCGGCGCGGAACTCCGCGCTGTCAAACCCCTCGTAGCCGCCCAGCAGCGCCTCGAGGGCGCCGATGATCTGCCCGACGGACAGGTCGCCGTCGCACGCTGAGACCAGGCCCGCCAGCTCGGTACTGAGCAGGTTGGTGCGGCGCAGCCCGGCACCCTGCCGCAGCAGGATGACGCCGGGGTGTTCCGCACCGGGGCGCTGGTGCCGTTCTTCGGTGACGTCCTCCGCGACCAGCAGGTGGGCGGCGGCCAGATCATGGCCGGCCAGCCAGTCGGCACGCTCGACGGCGGCGCCCAGGTGTGGCCCTACCGGCTGTTCGATCGGGTAGGTGATCTCCTCGAAGCGCGACAGCACCCGCCGGGCGCCGTCGGCAGGCCTCCGCAGCAAGATCATGCCGAAGCCGATTCCGGCCACATCGCGCGAGGCGAAGTCGTCCAGGTAGGCCGCGTACGAGTCCTCGTAGAGCCGGCGGTCGCGGCTTTCCGAGGCGTCCTGCAGCCAGGTCTCGGCGTACTGCTCGGGGCCCACCTGCTCGCGCTGGATGAACCAGACGTCGGTGGCCGGGCCGGCCCAGCTCTGGGGCCGGTCCGCCCAGCCGGCGCCGGCCGTGATCTCCCAGTTGCCCAGAAGCTGGGCCGTTCCGCCCGGGGCAAGGACCGAGGCCAGTGCGCCGACCAGCGAGGATACAATCTCGTCCCCCGGCAGGCCGCCGTCGCGGTACGTGAACTGGTCCGTGGCGGTCTCGCCCAGGCTGCGGGGGGTGATGACGAACGGCGGGTTGGAAACCACCAGTTCGAACTCCTGCCCCGCGACCGGGTCCAGCAGGGATCCGAGTCTCAGGCTGACGCGGGCGTCAAGGTCGGCCGGGTCCAGGTGCAGCTCGGCGGCGTTGAGCAGCAGGTTGAACCGGGTAAACGCCAAGGCGCGTTCGGAGATGTCCGTGGCGGTCACGTGCTCGGCGTGGTGCAGCAGGTGGAAGGTCTGGATGCCGCAGCCGGTGCCGAGGTCGAGGGCCCTGGCAACATGGCGGCGGGCGGTGACCTGGATCAGGGTGGTGGAGGCCTGCCCAATCCCCAGGACGTGGTCGTGACGAAGAACGCCGGCGCGCTGGTGGGCTGCGAGGTCGCTGGCCACCCAGAGGTCTGCTCCGCCGGCACTGGTCCCGTATTCCCCCACGGTCGGGTCCCAGCCGTACGGCCTGAGGTCCACCCTGGCCTGGACCAGGTCCCCGCCCGCAGGCTCCACGAGCCCAAGTTCCGTTAGGCCCTTGGTACGGATGCCGGGGAGGGCGGCGTCGAGTCTCGCCGCGGGCTGCGGTTCAGACAGAAGCCAGAGACGCACGACGCCGGCGAGCGCCGCCGTTGCCGGCTCCCCGAGGGAACGCCCGGTGACGATCAGGGCCGGGATGAGCTGGTCCCGGCCCAGGGCCGAGTGCGCGGCCTCGCCGAGCAGCTCCGCAACCCCGTCCACGGTGTAGCCAATCGCACGCAGGTCCGCGGCCAGGGCCTCGAGCAGGCCGGGGAGGTCGCTGCGCGGAGCGTCCGGGGTGTTGCCGGCCGTGAACGGGGCTGCGGGAGCCTGCGTTGAACGAGAGGGTGCGGCGGGGCCTTGCGCTGAGGAAGTCACCGGACAAGTTTAGTCCCGGGGCCGCGCACGGGCGTGGGACCTGGGTTGGCCCCCGTCAGCACTGGGGCTGGGGCTGGGGCGTGCGGGTCCGGCTAGAGCTCGGTTTCGGCGTAGATTTTCAGGGCGTCCCGGACGAAGGCGGCGCCGTCGGCACCGCCGTAGTTGGCCGCGAACCTGGGATCGGCCACGTACATCTCGCCGAGCCCCGTCACGTACCCCTTGATGTCGCGACCTGCCGCCGGGCTGCCGCCCGCTGCGGGTGACGCCGGCGTGCCGGGGATTCCCCTGAGCCATTCGACGTGGCGCCGGGCCAGGTCCTGGGCCTGCGCGCTGTCCGCCGGGACTCCCGACGCCGCAGCAGCCCTCCAGTCGGCACCGAGCTGCCGGGACTGTTCCGTCCAGGCAGCCTTCTCCCCGGCCCCCATGCTGCGCCACCAGGCGTCGGACTTCGCATAGGCGTCCTTGCCCCACCGCTGCTGGACTTCCTCCTGGTACTTGGTGTGGTCGAAACCGTCGAACATTTCCTCCGCCATGATCTTTCCTCCCGTTTGCAATGCCTCAATGGTGTGACGGACCGCGGCAATCTGCCGCCCCAGCCTGTCCTGTTCCTGCAGCAGCCACGCCAGGTGCCTGCCCAGTGCATGCTCCGCGTCCGCCTCGTTGCCGAGCACGTCCGCGATCGCCGGCAGCCCGAGCCCCAGGTCGCGCAGGAGCAGGATCCGCTGCAGACGGACCAGGGATTCCTGGCCGTAGTACCGGTAGCCGTTGTTGCCGGTGCGGCTCGGCCTGAGCAGGCCAATGTCGTCGTAGTGACGCAAAGTTCGGCCGGTGGTGCCGGCCAACTTCGCGATCTGCTGAACGGACCAGTCCATGCCTCCACCCTTCTGCTCCTTCGAGGCCCGCGTTCCCTGGACCTCCGCTGTGACCGTGCCGACCGGCCGCTGCCGGCCATCGCTTCCGGCCGTCGCTTCCGGTCATCGCTTCGACTCTAAACTTTGACGCAGCGTCAAAGTCAAGGACCGCAGGGAGAGGGTGCCCGGGATGTCGGCGCGGCCGGCGGGGAGCCTGCGAGACGGTAAGTTTGAGGCATGGTTTTCCCTTCCTCCCACGTCCCGGCTGCCCGTCTGGCCCGGCGGACGCTCAGCGGCGTGGCCGCCGCCGTCGTCGTACTGGCTGCAGCGGCATGTTCCCCGGCCGGTTCGATTGAGGGCGCCGATGTCCCGGCGTGGCAGGCCACCGCGCTGCCCTCCGCCCCGGGAACAGTGCTGGAGGATGCCGGCAAAATCCTGAACCGGGATCCGATCGTCCGGACCGCGTCCGGCGTGCCTGCCGGCACCTACACCTTGACCATGACCTGCGACGGCGGCGGGAAGGCGTTCTTCGCCGTCAGCCTGGACGGCAGCCAGCTCGCCGAAGCCGGAGCCGCCTGCAACGGCAGCCGAGAAACCGCCCGCATCAAAGTGCCCGCCGCGGGCAAGGTCACGCTCAGCACGTCCAGTGTGGATGCCCCGCTTCTCTACGCGTACCACCTGGCGGCGTCCGAGTAGCACCCGCCGCAGCCCGGTCCTCGGCGACCTGCCCGGCGCCCCTAAAGGCCTGTCCGACCCGGACCTTTGGCCTCTGGCGTTTGATTCCGGGCCGCCCTAATCTCAAAGTATGCCAACTGTGCCGGCGAGCAAGGTGCCGCGACGGCGCACCCCGGCGGCCGCCGTGGTGCTTTCAGTTGCGGTATTTCTCGGCACGGTCCTGTCCGGTTGCGCCTATGAATACAGCGCCGACCACTGGGACGATGAATCGACCTCGGCTGCCGCCCCGCCGACCACTGACGCCGCCCTGCCCCAGGACCCCCATCTCAACGAGCCGGTGACGGGCGAGGAACTGGATAACTGGGTCGACACCGTACTGCCCGACGCCGAGGGACAGGTCTTCCAGACGGGTTTTGGGACGCTGGAGGCCGACGAGGAGCGCAAAGAGGCTACAGCCCAGCTGCCCAAGGGTACTTACGCCCTGACCCTCGCCTGCCGGAGCACCCGCCGCGTGTCCTTTTCCATCGAGAACGGTGAAAACGAACTCGTGGACCTGAGTCTCCGGTGCGGGACGTCCAGGGTGAACGTGGTGCAACTAGCCGCGGAGGCGTCGCTCTCCATCAATGTGGATGCGAACGCACCGGCAAACTTTGCGTACCGGGTGAGCCGCATCTGAGGGTTCCCGGCCGGCCAAATGTCCGGTTCGTGCCTCAGGCGGCGCAGCCCTCGGGGCACCGCAGGGTGTCAGGGCTCGCGGCGCACCCGGCGCAATAGAGCGTCAGGGTCCGGCAGGACGGATTCGAGCAGTTTTCGAACTTGCTCGTAGGTGCCGAGCAGCGGACGCACTCGCCGATCGTCTTGGCATCCCCGCTGAACTCAACGTGCATGCGCTTGTCGAACACATACAGGGAGCCCTCCCACAGTCCCTGGTCCTTGAAGGCCTCGCCGTAGCGGACAATGCCGCCGTCAAGCTGGTAGACCTCCTTGAACCCGCGGTTCACCATGAGGCTCGACAGCACCTCGCAGCGGATGCCGCCGGTGCAGTAGGTGACAACCGGCTTGTCCTTGAGGGCGTCGTATTTGCCGGAGTCGAGTTCCTTGATGAAGTCGTGGGTGGTGGCGACATCGGGAACGACGGCGTCCTTGAACTTGCCGATCTGGGCCTCGAACCCGTTCCGGCCGTCGAAGAACACGACTTCGTCGCCCTGCTGTTTCTTGGCTTCTATGAGTTCGTGGAGTTCCTCGGGTTTGAGGTGGGTTCCGCCGCCCACCACTCCGCCGGCATCGACTTTGAGTTCGCCCGGGGCGCCGAAGGAAACGATTTCCTCCCGCACCTTGACGCTGAGCCGCGGGAAGTCCGCCGCGCCGCCATCCGACCACTTCACGTCGATGCCTTGGAAGCCCTTGTACTCGCGCGTGGTTTTGACGTACTGCTTCACGGCGTTCAGTTCTCCGCCGACTGTGGCGTTGATGCCGTCCTTGGAAAGGATGATGCGGCCGGTTAGTCCGAGTTTTTCGCACAGGGCGCGCTGCCAGAGCCGGACGGCGTCCGGGTCAGGCAGGGGGGTAAATCCGTAAAAGAGCACAATCCTGTTCAAAGCCACGCTTTTAAGGGTACTGGCTGGGGCGGGCGGCCGGGCGACAGTCACAATTGGATAAGCAAGCGGCTTCCCCCGACCCGGCCCCTGTTGCTTGTGGCACTGCTGGAATACGCTCATCACATGAGTCTTGACGCCATGGTTGAAGACACCACTCACCTGCTGGAAATCTGGGTTGCCGGATGGGCCGGCTGCCGCGGATATGAGACGCGCAGGGAGGGCAGGTTCCCCGCGGCCTTTCGCGGTGACACCACCCACGAATGGGAGTACTTCGCCTACGATCCGTCCGACGCGGAGTTCGAGGCGCTGGCGGCAAAGACGGCCGAAGCGCCGGCCCGGGTCCTCACCATCCTCACCAACGATGCGGCCCGATACACCATGCTGGGGCAGCGGAACGGGCTGCATGTCACCTCGGCCTCCCAAACCATGATGATCGTGGACATGGAGACCCAGGATTCGGAGGACCCCTGGCTTTCGGACGACGACCTCAAGCTCGAGACGTCCCGGACCGACGGCGTCCACCACGCGGTGGTCAGCGCCGGCGAGGACGTCGCCGCGAGCGGACGCGTGTTTGTGGTGGGGCATACCGCCATCTTCGACAACATCGTGACGTCAGAGGCCTACCAGCGGCGGGGGCTGGGCAGCTTCATCATGAAGGCCCTGGCAGCCCAGGCGTTTGAACACGACGTCGACTCCGGGCTGTTGCTCGCCTCGCTGGACGGTCAAAAACTCTATTCGCACCTCGGCTGGCGCGAGGTGTGCCACGTCCTGATGTTGTCGACGTCCGATGAAGGGGCCGACCTGTCCGTGGGCTGAGGTGCCGCGAGCGCCGGGCGTCCGGCGGGCCTGCGCCCGGGGCAACGCGTGTGCCGGGCCGAGCCGCAGCGCCGAAGCCGCAGCGCGTGCCGGGCTGCGTGCCGGGCGGGGGCGATTTGAGGGCGGATGAAAGAATATGTGAGTGAACCCGCATGAGTCCTTGATTCCGTTGCTGGGCCGAGGTCCGGACCCGGAACAGCTGCGTCATGTGCGGACGATCCCCGCCCGCCAGGCCGTCAATGCACCATGGCCACAGTGGTCCCACCCGGATCTCGTGGCAGCTTACGGTTCCCTGGGCATCCACGAGCCCTACCTTCACCAGGTCCGGGCCGCCGAACTGGCCCACGGCGGAGAGAACGTGGTCATTGCCACCGGCACCGCGTCAGGAAAGTCCCTGGCGTATCAGCTGCCGGCCTTGGACGCGATCCACCGTTCCGAGCTCAGGGTCCTGTCCGATCCCGGGAAAATCCACGACGACGGGGCTGTGACCCTCTACCTGTCCCCGACCAAGGCGCTCGCCGCCGACCAGCTGGCAGCGATCAGGGCACTCAAGCTCCCCACAGTCCGGGCCGAAACCTACGACGGCGACACCGATCCCGCGTCCCGGCGGTGGATCCGGGACCACGCGAACTTCATCCTCGCCAACCCGGACATGCTGCACTTCGGCATTCTCCCGAACCATGCCTGGTGGGCCAGGTTCTTCCGGCGCCTCCGCTACGTGATCGTGGACGAAGCCCACAGCTACCGCGGCGTCTTCGGCTCCCATGTGGCAAACCTCATGCGCCGTCTGCGTCGGATCTGTGCCTACTACAGCCCGGGCGGCTCGCATCCCGGACCGGTGTTCATCGCGGCGTCCGCCACGGCGTCTGAACCCGGGCAGTCCTTCGGCCGGCTGATCGGCGCACCCGTGCAGGCCGTTTCCGAAGACAGCTCGCCCCACGGCTCCACCACCGTGGCGTTCTGGGAGCCGGCACTGACCGAACTCCGGGGCGAGAACGGCGCCAAGGAGCGCCGGACGGCAGTCGCCGAGACCGCCGACCTGCTGGCCAACCTGGTGTCCTCCCGGACCAGGACCATTGCGTTCATCAAGTCCAGGCGCGGGGCAGAGTCGATTTCCTCCATCGCCAAACGCCTCCTCGACGAGGTGGATCCCAGCCTGCCGCAGCGTGTGGCCGCGTACCGCTCGGGCTACCTGCCGGAGGAGCGGCGGGCCTTGGAAAAGGCGCTGCGCTCGGGTGAACTGTTGGGCGTCTCGAGCACGTCCGCGCTGGAGCTGGGCATTGACATTTCCGGTCTCGATGCAGTCCTGGTCGCTGGCTGGCCGGGCACCCGCGCGTCGTTGTTCCAGCAGATCGGCCGCGCCGGCCGCGCCGGCCAGGACGCGATCGCAGCCTTCGTGGCCAGCGACGACCCGCTGGACACCTACTTAGTGAACCACCCCGAGGCGATTTTCGACGTGTCGGTGGAGGCCACGGTCTTCGATCCCTCCAATCCATACGTTCTGGGCCCGCACCTGTGCGCGGCCGCCGCGGAACTGCCCCTCGGGTTCGCCGAACTGGAGCTCTTCGGGGCCACCGCTGAGAAGCTGCTGGACCGCCTGGTCCTGCAGGGCTACCTGCGCAAACGGCCGGCAGGATGGTTTTGGACCCATCCGCAAAATGCCGCAGCCATGGTGAACCTCCGGGCCGACGGCGGAGGTCCGGTGAGCATAGTGGACGCGGAGACGGGCTCCTTGCTCGGCACCATGGATTCGCCGCAGACCCATTACCAGGCCCACACAGGGGCCATCTATGTCCACCAGGGCGACAGCTACGTGGTCGAAGACCTGAACGAGGACGACCACTGTGTGGTGGTGCGGCGGGCGAACCCGGACTACTACACGACCGCCCGGGACGTGACCCAGATCGAGGTCCTCGAAACGCAACGCACCACCCAATGGGGCGACGTGGCCGTGCATTTCGGCGATGTGAAAGTGACAACCCAGGTGGTCTCCTTCCAGCGCAAAGCGTTAATTTCGAACGAGATCCTCGGCGAAGAACCCTTGGAATTGGGCGCCAGGGACCTGTTTACGAAGGCGGTCTGGTTTGTAGTGGACAACCGCTCGCTGACCGGCGCGGGGCTGATCGAGGCACAGTTCCCCGGAGCGCTGCATGCTGCCGAGCACGCCGCCATCGGACTCCTTCCGCTTGTGGCCTCCAGCGACCGCTGGGACATCGGCGGAGTGTCCACGGCCATCCACGCCGACACCGGAGTGCCCACCATCTTTGTTTACGACGGCCATCCCGGCGGGGCCGGCTTCGCCGAACGCGGCTACGACAAGGCGAGGTTGTGGCTGACCGCCACGCGCGACGCTATCAAGGCCTGCGAATGCGAGTCCGGCTGCCCCTCCTGCGTCCAGTCACCCAAGTGCGGCAACAAGAACAACCCGCTCGACAAGGACGCCGCCGTCACACTGATCGATGTGCTGCTCCAAGACGCCACCGACCTCATGCACGCCGGCAACCCCGGCACAACGGCCGCCGCGGCCGGGGCCCCGGACGATCAGCCCGCCCAGCCGCTCCGCGCCTGACCACGTCTCAGCGGCCGGTTCGTGGGCGGCGGCCGTCAGGCAGGTTCGAGGGCGGCGGCCGGCGGGTTCGTGGGAGCCGGGGCGGCGGGGCGGTACGTTCGTGTGAGCCGGGCGTCGGCAGGGCGGCACGCCAGGCCTCAGACGGATGCGCGGCTTCTGGCGACCGCCGGAGTTGGTGCATCTTTCACGGTGCTGGCCCGTTCCCGGCCGCAGGGGGCGGTCCGGCCCTGGCCAGTCCCGTGGCCGCCCCGAGGAACGGTCCGGCACTGAACTCCGTGCGCACCTGAACGGTGTCGTCCGGTCCTTCAGCACAGGCAGCCAGGGTGGCGCTGTTCTTCAGCGCGACCTCTCGAGCCACAGCGCAGGGCTCGCCGGACGTGATGCCCCGCGCGGCATCCGCCGCAGCCAGCGCCGCCAGATCGGCGGCCGCCGCAGCCCTCGATGCCGCGACGGCCGATTCGGCCAAGAGAAGCAGCAGGGCCAACGCCATGATGACCACCAGCCCGAGTCCCAGGGCCAGGATGGTCCCCGACCCCCGCTCTGAAGACGTACACAGGTGCCGGGCGTGGGCAGGATCCGTGCCCCGGTGTCGCGGCCCGCGGGCCCGGGCACGTGCACGGACAGGTGGAGGTGCAGGCGCAGGCGCAGGCGCAGGTGCAGGTGCAGGTGCAGGTGCAGGTGCAGGTGCAGGTGACATCATGTGCCGCCCTGCCACGGAGAACGGGAGACGCCATGCAGTCCGGGCTCATCCAGCCCGGGCCGTTGTGCCGCGCCGGGGGCCTCCGCACGCGCCCACGCGCTGGCGCTGAGGGCCCAGGGAACCAGGGAGCCAACGGCCCCGGGGACGCGGCCGGAAACGGTGACCCTGTGCCACTCACCGTCGTGCGTCACCTCTGAGTCCGCCGTGTCGCCGGCGAGACGGCGGACAATCTCACCGACTTCGCCGGCCGCGGCTCCCCTCGCCACCGCCCGGGCACCGCCGCGGGCCGCTTCCTCAACGCGGAGCTGCGTCACCCCGGCCGCCGAACCCGCGAGCAGAAGGGAGAGCAGCAGAACGACCGAGGGCAGCGCGACGGCGAACTCAGCCGTGACGGCCCCGCGGCACTCCGCCGTTGGCGGCGACGCTCTCCGGCCGCCGCTCCCCCGGGGGCGCCAGAGTCCGTTCATGGCAACGTGAGCGCCGTCCGGATGAGGTTCAGGAGGAACCCGCGGACCTCATCGCTGCGCATGATGAACACGAGGACCCCGGCAAAGCCCACGGCGGCCAGCGTTGCGATGGCATATTCAGCGGTAGCCATTCCCGCCTGCGAGGCCGGCGGCCCTGTGCGTCCCCGCGGTTGAACGGGAACAACCGAGCTGGCGCCGGGGTAGATCTCATAGACCTCCGCAACGCCGCCCTCCCCTGCTTCAATGCGACGTGCAGCGGGGGTGTCCTGATTTGTTGACATCTGCTTTCCTTCCACGGGACACCGGCGTGATCGCCGGCTGATTCGACTCTCCCGGCTTGCACGTCGCGCCATAAGCCCCGATGGCAGCTAAGTGGAAAACGTGCCCGAATTTGCCGTGGTGGCGGCCTGTGGAGGAGAAGTGTCTGGCCCTTTCCGGGCGGCCAACGGACGTCCAACGCAGTGCCCGGCCCGCCGGCGTTTCGCCCGGACCGAGACAGGGCTGAACCCGAGGGGCTGCGGTCCGTACTGCGACGACAGCCTCTCGGGTTCAGTTGGTGCGGGTCACCCGCGCGTTCCTAGGGGAGGAAGTATCCCGCGAGGTCGGCGATGAGGTGTGAGGACCCCGATGAACGGTTGAACAACGTCACCTTTCCGTCTGAGCCGACGGGGACCGAGACCAGGTTCGCTACAGTCTGTCGGGCCGAGAAGTTCAGGTTGGACGCGTCCGGACGGGTCGAGCCGGACGGGTAGGCGGTGATGTAGCCGATGGACGGGGGCGCCACGACCGTCAGGTTGAAGACAGCCCCCAGGACGTTCGCGGGGATTCCCGTGGTCCCGGCAATCTGGAAGGACACTGTGGAGTCCGGGCGCACAGCCGCTGCGGGGCGTGTGTCGAGGATCCTGGATGGGCCCGTGGCCTTGAACGCACCGGTGGCCGTCGGCGTGCCGCCGAGGTAGTAGCCGGCAACGTCTGCGATCAGGTGCGAACGTCCGAAGGAACGATTGAGCAGCGTGACTCTTCCGTCTGCACCGATGGGGACCGTGACCAGGTTCGGCACTGTCTGCCCTGCGTTGAAGTTGAGGTTGGACGCGTCCGGACGCTTCGAGCCCGAGGCATAGGCCGTAATGTATCCGATCCTTGTTGGCTCCGTCACGGTGAGGTTGAAGACCACGGCGGAGGCAGTTGTCGGTATGCCGTTGGTGCCCCTAACCAGCAGGGACACCGTGGCATCCCCTGCAAGCGCCGCCGTGGACCGGGTGTCCAGCAGCCGCTTTGGCGCGAGGCTTTGGAAGGCACCCGGCGTCGCCGGCGTCCCCGTGACGTAGTAGCCGGTGACATCGGCGATGAGGTGGGTCGTGCCGGAGGATCTGTTGAACAGCGCCACTTTTCCGTCCGCACCCACCTTGACCGTTACCAGGTTAGGCACGTTTTGGTTGGCACGGAAGTTCACATTGGATGCATCCGGCTTTGTTGTCCCGGAGGGGTAGGCGGTGATGTAACCAATGGATTTAGCCTCAGTGACGGTCAGGTTGAAGACGACCGCCGCGACATTTGCCGGGATCCCATTAGCCCCTGCAACCTGGAAGGAAACGGCTTTATCGGCACCCACCGGCACCGTTTTCCGGGTGTCGAGGAATCGTTGTGGGGCAATCGGGGCAAACGTTCCGGGCAGCTGGGCGGCCGCCTTTCCGGCCTTGATAACGACGTCGTCAATGAAGCTGTCGCCTGCCTGCCGCCGGTGTTCGGCACCGAGTTGCATCTTGGTGACCGCGGTAAAGCCCGTGGCGATCTGCTTGCTGGAATACAGGAGTTTGCCGTCGAAGATCACCTCGACCGTGGAAGAGGCCCCATTTGCGACGACGTGCGTGACGATATGGTGCCAAGTGCCGAGAGGGACATTGACTTTCATCGGGGTGTAGCGGAGGGTTCCGTCGGGCGCCGCGACCCGCAGCCACATTGGGCCGACGCCGCCGTTGGATCGGTAGACGTCTATGAACCGGGTAGTCCCGTTGAAGAAGCGGAAGTACGGGACGTTGTTGCCGGCGACGCCCTCTTTGGTGATGTTGAACCAGCCGTCGGCATAGACCTCGTTGTTTCCGGCAGGAAGTGGTGCGGAAAAATTGGCCACCGACCCGGCATCCGTGGTGACGTGAACATAGGCTGAGCAACGGCCCGAGTGCTGCTGGGCCGAGGAGACAGCGGCCGTTCCTGTCCCGGCGGTGAATGCGGCGGCGAAGCCTGCGGTGGTGAGGCTTCCGGACTCGAAGTTCGTGGCAATCACCGTCTTGCCCGGGTATTGGTTGGTCGGTTGGGGTGCTCCCGGCTGACAGGTCGGTACTGCGGCGGACGCCGGACTGGCACCGACCGCCAAACCGGTCAACACTAGTAGGTTGAGCGCTGCAATCACGCCCACTTTATACAGTCGAATCATTGATCTGCCCCCCTGGCATGGCTCCCAGTTAGTACGAGACCCCGGATACCCCGGGATTCGAGGCGCCAAGGAGGTGCTGTGAGAAGCCGACGCACGAGACCGCTCATACTCCGACGGTGCCTGCCCCAAAGGTATCCCCCAGCAACTTGAATAAACCTTGGGCCCGGGGTGATCCCCGGGCTGCCGGCATCACGCCGGAAGCAGCCCGAGGAGCACGGGCACGACGCCGAGGCAGACGAACGCCGGCAGGGAGCACAGGCCCAGCGGCACCACGAGTTTCACCCCGAGCGCGGCCGCGCGCTGCTCGGCGGCCCTGTTGCGTTCGCGGCGAAGCCGGGCAGCCTGGGCATAGAGGAGCGCTGAGGAGGGGGCGCCGGTAAGCGCAGCGAAGGAAAGAGCGTCGCGCAGGGCCTGAAGTTGGGGCGCCCGGGCACCGGAACTGCGCCATGCCGTGCCCCAGTCCGCACCGATTGCGAGGGCTGACACAACCGGCCGAAGCTGCCGCCCGAGTTCCGGTGGCATGAGGGCGGCCACTAGGTCGAGGGACCGGCCAAGTCCGGCTCCCGTATCCAGCATGGCGCCGATCAGTTCCAGCATCATGGCGGTGTCCCGCAGGCCCTGGAGGCCGTGCCGGCCGGCGTCGTGGACCGTCGGGCGCCGGGCGGCCCCGCCAGCAGGCGCCCGAAGCTGGCGCCGGAGCCGCCGGCGGACACGGCCCGGGCGGGCGAGGACGACGGCGGCTGCCCCGGCAAGGCTCGCTGCCATCACGAAACCGGCAAGTTCGGGCCTCACGGCGACGACCGCGGCGTCACGTTGGTGCTTCCGCCGCGGCGCGGACGAGCCTTGCGGACCACAACCGGCCGACGGCGGTCAGCGCCACGCCTGCGGCCAACGCCGCCAGGCCCCAAGGATTTCCCAGCAGTGTGGCTACCGGGTCCACGCCGAGCAACAGGCCGAGGCCCAGGCCCGACAGGGGCAGCCAGGTCAGCAGACGAACGGTTGCGCGGGGCCCCGCCAAGGCCGTCTGCCGAGCCGCCTCGGCGTCGTCCTCCGTTTCAAGGTGGGCGGCAAAGCGCGCCAGGACATCGGCCAGGGGGCAACCGCTGGCTTCAGCGGTGTCAAAACATGCGGCGAGCTCGCCCCACACGCGCACGTCGCGGCGGGCCCGGATGCCGACGGCACCCCCGGTGACCGTGATGACGGCGCCCGCACCGGCAGAAACCGCGGAGACCTCGCGGCGGATGGCCGCGGCCACGGAGGACCCGCGCCGGGCGGCGGCACGCGCGGCTGCGAGGATCCTGCGGGACTCCGGGCCGAGGACCGTTCCGGCGCCGTTTGCGCCGCGGGGCTGGCCGGCGCTGTGAACTGCCGCCTGGGCCGCCGGCCCGTCCCGCGCGGCGTCACCGCCGTAGAGGGCCCACAGTTCATCCCACAGCCGGGCGGGGATGCGCCCTCCCTTCAGCAGCGCGGCCAACTGTTGGACCAGGACTGTCATGGGGACGGCCCCGGCATCGGCGGATCCCCCGCCGCGCCAACGGGTCATGTCCCCGACGGCTCGTCCTGGGCGTGATCCCGGCGACCCGTAGGCCGCGGGAGCTCGCGTGCCCGCGGCGTGCAAGGCCCTGCAGGTACGATGGCCGGCCGCGCGCGGGGTGGGAAAGGCCAACCACACGGCCAGGACCGAAACGACGATGAGGAAGACGGTCATCGCCGCGGCCAGGGCTGGAGGGATTCGCGGCCGGAACCCGGCGTCCGTCCTGCCGGCGGGGCCGCCTGCAGTTCGGAGGGGTCCGCCCCGGCCAACCCGGGATCCAGGCCGAGACGGCGCGCCAGCAGCGGCCAGGCTCCGCCGAAGCGGAGCTCGCGCTGTTGGATCTCCAGTGCGGCGGCGACAACCAGGCCCGAGTCTTGGACCTCCATGATTCCAACGCTCGCCACTTGGCGGCCCGATTCAGTCCGCTCGACGTGCACGACGACGTCGATGGCGCTGGCGACCTGCAGCCGTACAGCGTCCTGGCCCATGCCGGCGAGCGCGCCGAGGGCCGCCAGCCGGGCAGGCACAGCCGCCGCCTCATTCGCGTGGATGGTCCCGCCGCCTCCGGTGTGTCCGGTGTTCATCGCCGAGAGCAGCTCGCGGACCTCGGCGCCGCGGCA
Organism: Arthrobacter sp. P1_D4; assembly: GCF_056406115.1. Classification (NCBI taxonomy): domain Bacteria; kingdom Bacillati; phylum Actinomycetota; class Actinomycetes; order Micrococcales; family Micrococcaceae; genus Arthrobacter; species Arthrobacter sp. P1_D4. Next base: position 53,932 of record NZ_JBFUAU010000001.1, read on the forward strand.
TTCGCCCACCACCAGCCGGTCCGGCCGCATCCTGAGGGCCTGGCGGACCAGTTCGCCCAAGTCGACGGCACCACCGCCTTCCAGGTTTCCGTGCCGGGATTCCAGCGAGACGACGTGCGGGTGGACGGGATTCAATTCTGCGGCGTCCTCAATCAGGACGAGTCTCTCCCCCGGGTGGCACAATCCCAGCAGCGTCGCCAGTAACGTGGTCTTCCCCGAACCGGTGGCCCCGCTGATGAGGAAGCTCAGCCTGGCCGCCACCATGCGTTCGAGTACTGACTGGACCAGGCTCCCGGGCGTCCCGGCCCCGAACATGCCGGCGCGCTTCAGCTCTGGCATGGAGAAGACCGTGGCCCGGCGGATCCGCACGCTCAGGAGTGTCCCGGCCGTGGAAATGGGCGGCAGCACCGCGTGCACCCGGTAGCCGCCGTCGAGCCGGACATCGACGCATGGCGAACCGTCGTCCAGGCGGCGGCCACCGGCTGCCACCAGCCTCGCGGCAAGGGCGCGGATCTGCTGTTCCCCGGAGAAGAAGACCGGCACCTTTTCCAGACCGCTGCCGCGGTCCAACCAGACCGAGTCCGGCCCGTTGACAAAGATGTCTGTCACGGCGGGATCGCGGGTGAGGGGTTGCAGGGGGCCCAGGCCGTTCAATTCCGCGCTGATGCTCTCCACTGCGGCCAGGGCGCCGGCCGTGCCGAGCAGCCGCCCGCTCGCCTGGACCGCAGCCGCGACCCTTGAGGGGGTCACCGGGGAGGCATCGGCCATGACGGACTCGCGCACGGACTCCAGCAGCGTCTGGTCGAGAAATCCCTGCGAGCGGCGGCGACCCGGTGCCCGCCGGGCCGGACGTTCCGGTCCGGCCGGTTCTGCGGCCGCGTGGGCACTCATGGGTCGCCTCCGCCGTTCAGCTCAAGGAGTCCGGCCGCGAACCGGCGGACGGCGCGGTGCCGGCCGGTTTCGAGAAGGCGGCCGAGTTCCGTTGCCCCGGCCAGATCCCTGATGTCCGGCATGATGCCCTGAAGGACAAGCCCCACGGAGCCGGCGATCAGCGGCGCATCCAAAGCGGCGCCGCGACTGGCCCGGACCACGAGCGCAGTGTCCACGGGTGGAAGCTCCTGCAGCAGCCAGGCCGTGGCGACGGCGGCCCGCAGCCGGGCGGGCGCCACGACGATGATCCGGTCGCATTCGCCGGCGAAGGCCCGCAAAGCTTCCCGTTCCCGGCCGATATCCAGCACCACCAATTCGCAGCCGCGGCGGGCGGCGTCAAGAACCGCGGCCACGGTGGTCGCGTCCACCCCGGCGGCTTTGTCACGGGTTCCCGGCCACGATAGGAAGGAGAATCCACCGGCGATCGGCAGCGACTCCTCCAGCTGGGCGGGGTCGATACTGCCGCTCACCCCGGCCAGATCCGGCCAGCGGAGCCCGTGGGTTTCCTCGGCGGCCAGCGCCAGTTCCAGGCCCCCGCCCCGGGGGTCGCCGTCGATCAGCAGCACCCGGATCCCGGCCCCGGCGGCGGCCTGCGCGATCCAGATGGCGGCGGTCGTGGCCCCGGCACCGCCGCAGCCGCCGGTGAGACCCAGCACCAGTCCGCCGGCTTCCGGGGCGCGGGACCGGCTCAGGTATTCCGCCAGCCAGGCGGCCGCGTCCGGCAACACCGCGACGCGTTCGGCCCCGACGGCGGCGGCCAGATGCCATAACCCTTCCCCGTCACCTTCGAGGCCGATCATCACGGCAGGGGGCCTCCGCCGGGGCGGCAACCCGCGGATGTCGCTGCCCACCAGCACGGCGGCCGCGGCGTCCCAGAACGGCGCGGCCTCGGCAACGTCCTGCACCGTCCGCAGCTGGCCCCCGGCTGCTGCGACGATGCGTTCCACCTCGCCGCGCAGCACATCGGCGCCGGTTACGAGCAGGATTTCCGCGGAATCCCCGGGGGTCCAGGGCTCATGCGCCCGCGGCGGCGGTGGCGGTGAGCCTGGACCACGGTGCTGGTGCCTGTTCATGCTGCCACTGTGCCCGGGCCGGGACCGCAGCGGAACCGCCGTCGTGGGCTATGTGGACAACTCCGGCGTCCTTCCTGCACCGCGGCCGGCGACCGAGCACGGACCACGTCCCGGAGCAGGGCAGAATTGACCCTATGTATCTGCTGCTCGCTGCCCACGCCGACGGCGCGGCACTGCAGCACCTCACGGCCGATGGCGCCCCCGAACCCTCCGATCCGGAACCCCGCGTGGTCAGGCCCGGCGCCCTCGCCGGAATTGTGCGCGAACTTGAGGAGCGGCACCCGCGCTGGATCTGGCACCGTACTCAGGACTGGTATCCCGCGTTGCTGCGCGCCGGGGTGGAACTCGAGCGCTGCTACGACCTCACCTTGTGCGGTTCGATCCTGGCCCACTCGGAGTTCACCGCCCACACCGGCTACGCGCAGGCGGCGGAGAAGCTGACACAGGACGACGAGCTGCACCAGCCACCGCGGGGGCTGCAGCCTCCTGCCCCGCCGCCGGAACAAGGGGCCCTGTTTGATGCCCCGGCCTCCGGCCAGCGTCCCGGCCAATCCCTTGAGGCTCTCCGGGCTGAGTACGCCGCGCAGCAGGAGGCCCTTCGCCAGGCGGGACCTGCGCCCGGAACCGCCTCCGGCACGGTCATCGTCCCTGACGCCGGCCGGCGCCAACGGCTCCAGCTGCTGCTCGCGGCGGAATCCGCCGGAGCCATGATCGCCGCCGAAATGCAGCACACCGGCGTCCCGTGGCGGGAGGAACTCCACGAGCAGATTCTCGCGGAACACCTCGGACCCCGCCCGGCTCCCGGTCAGCGTCCGGCCAAACTCGAATCGCTCACGGCCGAACTAAGGCTGCTGCTGAAGTCGCCCGCGCTGAACCCGGACTCCCCGCAGGAGCTCATGCGCGCCCTGCACCGCAACGGCATCGAAGTGAAAACCACCCGCCAATGGGAGCTGAAAGAATCCAGCCACCCCGTGATCGTGCCGCTGCTGGCCTACAAGAAGCTGGCCCGTCTTCACGCGGCCAACGGCTGGGCGTGGCTTGATACCTGGGTGAAGCACGGCAGGTTCCAGCCTGAGTACGTGGTGGGCGGCGTGGTCTCGGGCCGGTGGGCGTCGCGGGGCGGCGGGGCGCTGCAAATCCCGCGCCAGGTCCGCGGCGCGGTCCACGCCGATCCCGGCCACAAACTGATCGTTGCCGACGCCTCGCAACTGGAACCGCGCGTGCTCGTGGCGCTGGCCCAGGATTCCAAAATGGCCGAAGCCGCCCGGGACAAGGACCTCTATGCCGGCATTGCCGCCCAAGGCTTCGGCGGCGACCGGGCGAAGGCGAAGGTGGCCCTCCTTGGGGCCATCTACGGGGCGACCACGGGCGAGTCCGGCCGGCTGATGCCCCAGCTGGCCCGCACCTACCCCCGCGCCGTGGGCTTCGTCGAGCAGGCTGCCCGCGACGGCGAAGCCGGCAGGACCGTGACTTCGCGCCTGGGCCGGAGCAGCCCGCCGCCGTCGGAGCGCTGGCTGCAGAGCCAGCACTCCACGACCGCGGAAGAACAGCGCCGGGCGGACTCGATCGCACGCTCTCGCGGCCGCTTCACCCGAAACTTTGTGGTCCAGGGCTCGGCCGCCGACTGGGCGGCATGCTGGCTCGCGGAACTGCGACGCCGGCTTCGCGCCATACGGGCGGAAGGCGCAGCTGCCGGCGAACTGGTGTTCTTCCTCCACGACGAGGTGATGGTGCACTGCCCCGAAAGTGCGGTCGCAGATTGCATCAAAGCGATCGAAGACTCCGCAAATGCCGCGAAAGAGCTCTTGTTCGGCCGCATTCCGGTGGAATTTCCGGTCAGCGTGGCCGTCGTCGACTCGTACGACAACGCCAAATGAGTGACCGAAGTCACCGCCTGTAACGTACCCGTCGGTAGCGTTGTGTGTGCTCCGTCACCGGGCTACTCTCGGAAAGGCCGGTGATTTCCCGTACGATCCGCCGGCTATTGCAAAGACGCAAGGATATTGGGGAGGCACAGGTTTGGCTGGCATTTTTGAGATCGCGCAAGCTGGCGACAAGGCTTATTTCTTCAGGTTGACGGCGGCGGATGGCACGGTAGTGGCCGTGTCCCCGCTCTTCAGCTCCATCAAGAGCGCAGCGGCGGGCATCAACGCCGTGCGCGAGAACGCCGCGACCGGCCTGGTTGTGGATCATTCCGGCGCTCACAGGCGGGTCGCCTCCAGCAGGTCGGGAGGACGGGCGATGGCTCCTCTGGCGGGCAGCCCGGTGGCTGCCGGCTAGGCGGCAGCAACCCCGTTGCTGCCCGGCCGGCAGGCCGGCGCCGTGCGGGCTTCACACATCAATTCCGTAGAGCCGCGCGCGGTCCCACGGCACGGCCCAGCCCAGCTGTTCAAAAAGCTGGTTCAGGATCATCCCGGTAAAACCCCACACCACGACGCCGTTGACGGTGAAGGCTGGGCTCTGGAATGTCTGGCCGGCCCGGCTGACCGTGGCCATCACCCGATTGTCCGGGTCCAGCAGGTCCCTGACCGGGACCCGGAACACCTGCGCGGATTCACCGTAGTCGACCACCCGGACCGGCGACTGGGCAGCCCACCAGGCCAGGACCGGTGTGACCAGGAAATTGCCCCGGGGCAGGGCCAGTTCAGGCATCACGCCGAGCACGTCCACCCCCGCAGGGTTCAGCCCAGTCTCCTCCTCCGCCTCGCGGAGGGCCGCGCCCACCACGGACTCACCTGGATCGATGCCGCCGCCGGGAAACGCCACCTGCCCGGGATGGTCCTCCAGCGTTTGGGCCCGCTGCAGCAGCAGCACGTCCAAATCGGCCGGAGCCAGCAACTTCTCGGACACTGCGGGGACATTGTCCAGCGCACCAAAGAGCATGAGCACCGCTGCCCTACGGATCCGCTCGCCGGGTTCGACGGCGAGTTCCCGCCAGCGCGGATCCGGGGCCGGCGCCGTGCCCGCCTCCACCGCGGCAACGAGGTCGACGAGGTCCTGGCGCGCGGTCACGGCTGTTTCCTCTGCGAGTCCATCCGGATTTCCGCGGCGCGGTGCGTCTCGGCCAGCAGCCGGGCCAGCAGTTGCTCCTGGCCCGGGGCGAGTTCGTACTTCAGCAGTTTCTTTGCCTTCTCCGGGTCGGTTTCCCCCATGCCGTAGCTGGGGCACCAATTGGCCACCGCGCAGGCCCCGCACGCCGGCTTCCGGGAATGGCAGACGCGGCGGCCGTGAAAGACGACGCGGTGCGAGAGCATGGTCCAGTCCTTCGGCTCGAACAGCTCCGCGACGTCCGACTCGATCCGGACCGGATCATCCGACTCGGTCCAGCTGAAGCGCCGGGCCAGCCGGCCGAAGTGGGTGTCCACCGTGATGCCCGGAATGCCGAAGGCATTGCCCAGCACGACGTTCGCGGTTTTCCGCCCGACGCCGGGCAGCGTCACCAGGTCCGCGAGCCGGCCCGGCACCTCGCCGTCGTACTCGTCCACCAGCCGGGTGCACAGCGCCAGGAGATTTCTGGCCTTGGCACGAAAGAAGCCGGTGGGCTTGATAATGGCCTCCAGCTCGGCCGGATCCGCCTCCGCCATCCGCCGCGCATCCGGGTAGCGCGCGAACAGCAGGGGCGTGATCTGGTTGACCAGCACGTCCGTGGTCTGCGCGGACAGCACGGTGGCTATCACGAGCTCGAACGGCGTGCGGAAGTCCAGCTCCGCGTGGGCGTAGGGGTACTGCTCCGCGAGTTCCCGGTTGATCCGGCGCGCGCGGCGCTTGAGCGCCAGCATTGACTCCCCCGACGCCCGCGGCGCACCCGGCTTGGCGCTCCCCGGGATCGGGGTGCCGGATTCCGGGCTGCCGGATTCCGTGGTCACGGCGGCGGACTAACCGCGTTCGATGTTGCTGAGGTCCCGCAAAAGGCCGAGCCGGCCGTCGGTGTGCTGGACCAGGAACTCGTTGCCGCGGTCCTCCAGGGCAAGGACCCAGCCGCCGGGTTCAATGACGAACGCCGGGGCACCGGTGCGCACATCGATGGCGGTGCGGGGCTGCGCGACGGCGAACCAGAAGGCCTCGTGAACGGGGTGGACATCGTCCTCCGCGGGCCGGCTGGCGGGATCAACGGTTGCGCCGATGGGTTCCTGCGGCCGGGCCTGTTCCTGCGGCCGGACCTGGGGGTTGACTGTAGTGGGGGCGCTGCCGCCGGTGGCGGCCGGCACGCCGGCGGCCTGGGTCTGTTCCGCGGCGGGAGCCGTCTGTGCAGCGGCACCAGCGGCGGCGGCACCGGCGGCGGCGGCAGCAGGGACGCCGGCGGTCCGGGTCTTGTCCGCGGCGGACGGAGCAGACTCCGGAGCCGGGGCCTGCGTCGGGGCCGTCGATGAATCCGTAGATGCCGGGGCAGCCGGGCCGGCGGCTGGCACAACGCCCGAGATCTGGGTCTCCGGTGCACCGGAGACCGCAGCGCTGGGGGCTGCCGCGGACGCCGCACCCACCGAAGATGCCCCGGCAGGGGTCCCGGCAGGTGTGGTTGCCGCCGGCGTGGCAGCCTGGCTGCCGGTTGCCGGGCGCTTGGCCCAGCCCGCGGCCGCGCCGGAAGCGGCCTCGCCGGAAGCGACCGGGCGGGACGCAACCGGGCCGGATGCGGCCGCCAGAGAAGCGGCCGCCCCGGCTGCGCCCTCACCCGCAGCGTCCTTGGTCAATTTGGATTCCTTCGGCTGCTTCGGTTGCTTCGGCGACTTCGGTGCCCGGGGCTTTCGCACCGGGACAACAGCTTCGCGGGCAACCACGTGGGCAGGCGCGTCCTCCCGGCCCAGGAAGTCGCCGGCAAAGAACGGGATCCAGCGGCCCAGCACCGTGGCGGCGAAGAGCCCCAAAGCGCCCAGGAGCGCGATCAGCATGCTCGGCACGAACGCCCCGGCGGCGGCGAGGAAAAAGAAGGCCAGCGTGAACGACGCTACAACGGACGCGAACTGGTCGATCGACAGGGATCCGATCCGGATCTTGGTCGACGGGCTGAGGCGGCGGGCCACGAACAACGCAGTGACAATGAGCGGCAGCACGATGCCCAGGCCCAGGAAGAAGAGGCTGCCCAGGTTCCAGAGGTTGTAGGCGAAGGCAAACATCGGAATCAGTGAGGCGATGAAAAGAAGCAGTGTGGAGCCGAAAACGGTGAGGTCACGGATGGTGAACGGGCCGAGGACGGCTTCGTTCTTCTTCCCGGTCTTCTTGTCCACCGTGAAGCGTGGCGCATCCCCGAACCCGGCGGGCCCCGGCTGCGCCGTTCCACCCTGGTTCTGGGCGGGCGCCCGGAGCTGCCCGTTGTCTTGCTCGTTCATTCCGTATCTCCTTAGCATGGCGGCGCCCTGGACAGCGCCGTCTAACGGCAGGCAAGGACAGGACCGCCAGCGGTCCAGTCGCCTCCATCGGATGTCACAACTTCATCTCAGCCTAGCCAAGTGAATGGCCGATCACTAGCTGACAAGCCGAGGGCGGACGCAGCAGAATTCCCCAGATTTCCGAATCCCGGGCGCTTGCCCCGGCTCGCCGTCCGGCCCCGGGGACAGACCACTCGGCGCTTAAGGAACACCGCTCACGGAGCTGTTTGTGACGGGGCGCACGTTTGGTCGGACCCAAGTATTAGTGTTGATTCCAGACAGCGCTGGCGGCACTGCCGCCGTCTGCCGCCGCCCGACGTCGCGCAAGCGGCCCGGCGCGACGGTGACGGGCACGGCCGCGCAGCCCGGATCGATGAATGATGAGGTTCACCATGTCCCAGCAGACACCCGGCTCCATGGYCACGCAGATGACCCAGGGCGATGCCTTCGAAAACCTGTCGCAGGAGAACCGCCGTTTCGCGCCGTCCGCCGAGTTCGCCGCGAACGCAGTGGTCACCGCCGCCGATTACGCCGAGGCCGACGCCGACCGTCCCGCGTTCTGGGCGAAGCAGGCCCGGGAGCTGCTGAGCTGGTCCAGGGACTTCACCCAGGCGCTGGACTGGTCCGATCCGCCGTTCGCGAAGTGGTTCGTCGGCGGCGAGGTCAACGCGGCCTACAACGCCCTGGACCGGCACGTCGAGGCCGGCAACGGGGACCGGGTGGCCATCTACTTCGAGGGCGAGCCCGGCGACACCCGCACCTACACCTACGCGCAGCTGACCGAGGAGGTGAAGAAGGCCGCGAACGCGTTCGAGTCCCTCGGCGTGGCCAAGGGCGACCGGGTGGCCGTGTACCTGCCCATGATTCCCGAGGCCGTCATCACCCTGCTGGCCTGCGCCCGGATCGGCGCGATCCACTCCGTGGTCTTCGGCGGCTTCTCCGCCGAAGCCCTGCGCTCCCGGATCGACGACGCCGAGGCCAAGCTCGTGGTCACGGCCGACGGCACGTACCGCCGCGGCAAGCCCAGCGCGCTGAAGCCGGCCGTCGACGACGCGTTGTCCCACGAGGGTGACGGCACCGGACACACCGTGCRGAACGTCGTGGTGGTCAAGCGCAACGGCCAGGATGTGGACTGGCACGAGGGCCGGGACCACTGGTGGGCCGACACCGTCGGCGCCGCGTCCGCCGAGCACACCGCCGTCGGGCACGACTCCGAACATCCGCTCTTCATCCTCTACACCTCCGGCACGACGGGCAAGCCCAAGGGCATCCTGCACACCACCGGCGGCTACCTCACCCAGGGCGCCTACACGCACAAGGCGGTCTTTGACCTCCACCCGGAGACCGACGTCTACTGGTGCACCGCCGACGTCGGCTGGATCACCGGGCACTCCTATGTCGCCTATGCCCCGCTGATCAACGGCGCCACCCAGGTCATGTATGAGGGCACCCCGGATTCCCCGCACCAGGGCCGCTGGTGGGAAATCGTGGAGAAGTACAAGGTCTCCATCCTCTACACCGCCCCCACCGCGATCCGCACCTTCATGAAGTGGGGCAAGGACATCCCGGCCAAGTCCGACCTCTCCTCGATCCGGGTCCTCGGTTCCGTCGGCGAACCCATCAACCCCGAAGCCTGGATGTGGTACCGCGAGGTCATCGGCGGCAACGCCGGCAAGAACGGCGAACGCAAGGAGCAGCCCGCGCCGATCGTGGACACCTGGTGGCAGACCGAGACCGGGGCGCAGATGATCGCCCCGCTGCCCGGCGTCACGGCCACCAAGCCCGGCTCGGCCCAGGTCCCGCTGCCGGGCATCGCCGTGGACGTCGTGGACGAACTCGGCGAATCCGTACCCAACGGCCACGGCGGCTTCCTGGTGATCCGCGAACCCTGGCCTGCCATGCTGCGCGGGATCTGGGGCGACCCGGAGCGGTTCAAGGACACGTACTGGTCCCGCTTCGAGACCATGTACTTCGCCGGCGACGGCGCCAAGAAGGACGAGGACGGCGACATCTGGCTGCTGGGCCGCGTGGATGACGTGATGAACATTTCCGGCCACCGCCTCTCCACCGCCGAAATCGAATCCGCCCTCGTCTCCCACCCCGCTGTTGCCGAAGCCGCCGTCGTCGGAGCCGCGGACGAGACCACCGGCCAGGCCGTCGTCGCCTTCGTGATCCTCCGCGCCGACGCCACGGACACCGGCGACGCGACCGTCCAGGAGCTCCGCAACCATGTGGGGAAGGAAATCGGCCCGATCGCCAAGCCCAAGATCATCCTCGTGGTCCCCGAACTGCCCAAAACCCGGTCCGGCAAAATCATGCGCCGCCTGCTCAAGGACGTCGCCGAAGGCCGCGAAGTTGGCGACGCGACCACCCTGGCAGACAACACGGTCATGRCCCAGATCGCCCAGTCACTGAAGAAATAGCCGGCTCGTTCCGATGGGGGTTCGTCGGCGGTGTTTGGCTGGCCTGTTTGTCCGACGGCGGCGCCGCCCACCGCGGTGGGCCGCGCCGCCGTCGTCGTTGGTCCTGTCTGTCGACGCGGCCGCGGCGGGAACATCCGCAGAAGCGAGGAATGCGTCAGTAACGAACCGATTGGCAGTAACGAACGGCGCGGGCGGGCCGCGGCGCGATAGATTTGCAGACATGACTGAAGCCACCTCCGCCACCGCTGCCGGTCGCGGCACCATCCTGGTTCTCAACGGACCCAATTTGAACCTGCTTGGCACCCGCGAGCCCGAGAAATACGGGACGGCGACGCTGGCCGACGTCGAACAGCTCGCCAAAGACGCCGGTGCCGCGCACGGCCTGGACGTCGAGTGCTTCCAGTCCAACCATGAAGGGGCCCTCGTGGACGCCATCCACGCCGCCCGCGGGAAGGCGGTGGGAATCGTGCTCAACGCCGGCGCCTACACGCACACGTCCGTGGCCATCCGGGACGCCATTTCCGCTGTTGCCCTGCCGACGGTCGAGGTGCACATCACCAATGTTCACGCCCGCGAGCCTTTCCGGCACCATTCCTACCTTTCGGACATCAGCAAGGCCGTGATCGCCGGCGCCGGGATCCTGGGCTACCGCTTCGCGGTGGAATACCTCGCCGGGCTGCACGCGGCCGGGGACTGAGCATGTCCCCCCGCGGAACCCGCGGCGGCGGAAGCATCCGCAGTTCCGGACCCGGCCACGGGCGCTGCTTCGGACACAGCACCGGGCGCGGCTACGGCTACAGACACAGCGCAGTGGTACCGGCACTTCGGCACGGTCGACGCCCCCGGTTCCTCCCCCTGCTATGCCGCGTGGTCCGTGGGGATCGCCGGGGACGCCGAGGTGATTCGGCGGATTGATCAGTGGCCGCACAACAAGCGCCAGCCGCTGCTGATCGTCGCCGCGGCCCGGTTCCTCGGCGCGCAGATCAGCCCTTACCGCGATTTCCGGAGGTTCCTGGACCATCACTGGGACGCGGTCTCGGAAATCGTGCTGTCCCGTTCCACGCAGACGAACGAGGCCGGACGCTGCGCCACCCTGCTGCCCTCACTCGCGCAGATTTCCGCGGCAGAGGGCCGGCCGCTGGCCCTCATCGAGGTGGGCGCCTCGGCGGGGCTGGCACTGTTCCCTGACCGCTACGGTTACGAGTTTGTCGACACCGGGGCGGGGGCACCGGATGAGTCGGCGGCGGACCCGGCGGCGGAAGCAAGGACGACGCGGCTGGTTCCGGATGGCGCCCAGCCTGGCACGTTTCCGGTCCTGCGCTGCCTCACCGCGGGCCCGGTGCCGCTGCCGGCGGAAAGTCCCCGGGTGGCATGGCGTGCCGGGATCGACCTCAACCCCCTGGACGTGCGCGACCCGGCCGACGTCGCCTGGCTCGAAGCCCTCGTCTGGCCGGAGCAGGAGTTCCGGCTTGAACGGCTGCGCCAGGCGACCGCCATTGCCAGGGAACGGCCGCCGCTGCTGGAGGCCGGCGACGTCAACGAACAACTTGTGGAACGCGCCGGCCGAGCCCCGGCCGACGCCGCCCTGGTGGTATTCCACAGCGCCGTCATGGCGTACCTGGATGCCGGCGGCCGCTCCCGGTTCCGGCGCACCATGGCGGACCTTGCCGCGGAGCGGGGCTGCCACTGGCTCTCGAACGAAGGCCTCATGGTGGTAGTGCAGGCAGACGGGTCCAGTGTGGTCCCGGAAATGGATGACGCCCGGCTCCGCGGCCGGTTCCTGCTGCTGCAGGACGGCCAGCCGGCAGCCATCACGGGCCCGCACGGGCAGAGCCTGGAGTGGCTCTAGCCTGCGTGCGGCTCGAGCCTGACTGTGGCTAGGGCCTGCGTGGCAGTCTGGTCATTTCTTGATGCACTGTCCGGACGAAACGGCACTGCCCAGACCCGGCGCCTGAGCCGCCACGGGGCTCAGGTCATTCATGGTGATCGCAAATCCGAGCGAGGACTCGGTTGTGGCCTTGGCAAAGACCACCCCCGCCACCTGCCCGTCCATGGTCAGGAGCGGACCCCCGGAGTTGCCCGGCTGCACGTCGCCGGCCAGCCGGTAGACGTCCTCGGGCGACGCATTCTTGCCATAGATGTCCGGGACCAGCACGGTGGCGATGTCCTGCACCGTGGCTGGTTTGGACTGGAAAGGCCCGCCGTGCGGATAGCCGGCAAAGGCCGCGGCGCTGCCGGACGGCAGGTCGGCAGCCAGCGCCAAGGGTTCCGAGCGCAGACCGTCAACGGCCACGACGGCGAGGTCGTGCTGGGAGTCAAAGTACACGACGCGCCCAGGCAGTGCGCGGCCACCGGGCGTTTCCACCACCGGTTCGTCGACCCCGGCGACCACATGGGCGTTGGTCACCACGCGCCCGGGGGCGACCACGAAGCCTGTTCCGGTCTGGTTTTGGCCGCACTGGTAGGCGGTTCCGGCGATCTTGAGCACGGACGCGGCGGCCTTGTTCAGCGCCGGTGTGTCCGTGCTGGTGTCCGGAACGGCAACGGGCTGGCTCTGGCCGAAGCCGTCCAGCAGGGTGGGGATTCCCTCGCCGATCACGGCGGAACGCAGCTGCGCCATTGATGCCTTGACCGGCATCGGCGTCACGCCGTCGATGAACCTGATGACTTTGGATTCCGCGAGCTGTTGGGACACCAACGGCACACCGAGGGCCCCGATGCTGAACGCCAGCATCGACATCACGAGGGCGGACACCACCACGTTCACGCCTCCGCCCACGAGGCGGTCCGCCGCCCGCAGGGGGCTGAACGGGACCACGCTGCGGATTCGCCGCCCGATCATGGTGCCGAGGCCGTTGCCTACGATCATCAGAAGGACCGCCGTGGCAACGATCGCCGTCAGGCGCCAGCCGCTGTCCTCCACTAGGCCGCTGACGATGGGCACGGAGACGAAGGCGGCGACGGCGCCTGCCGCGAATCCCGCGATGCCTCCGAGCGTCACAAGGAAGCCGTTGCGAAGACCGTGAATCAGGTAGGACAAGAGCGCCACAACCAACACCAGGTCCAAAATGGTCAAGCCAAACACCGGGGCTCCTCACAGACAGTTCAGCGACGATTCTACCGGTGTAAGCTGAACGTTTGCCGACCGGCCGCCAGCCTGCACAGGGATCTGCGCGGACTTCCCGAGCCGTGCGCTTTCGGCCCCTTCGGGCGTTTCCGTGCCAACTACGTCACAGAAGCTCCAAAATTCTGAAAGAATGGCTGAAGCGCCCCAGCCGACACAGCTAATCAGGAGATTTCATGGATATCGAGGTATTGCGCCGCGCACCCCTTTTCGCCACGCTCGACGACGAGGCGTTCCGTCTGCTGACGGACGAACTTACCGAGGTGGACCTTTCACGCGGTGCCTCGGTATTCCGGGAAGGCGACCAGGGTGACCAGCTTTACTTCATCGTCTCCGGCAAGGTGAAGCTCGGCCGCACGTCGCCGGACGGTCGCGAATCACTGCTGGCCATCCTCGGCCCTGGCGAACTTTTCGGCGAAATGGCGCTGTTCGACCCCAGCCCGCGCACGGCCACGGCAACTGCCGTTTCCGAGACGCGTCTCGCCGGCCTGAAGAACGAGAGCCTCAACGCGCTGCTGCGCACCCGCCCCGAGGTCTCGGCCCAGCTGCTGCAGGCCTTGGCACGCCGCCTGCGCCGCACCAACGATTCCCTTTCCGACCTCGTCTTCTCCGACGTGCCGGGCCGTGTGGCCAAGGCGCTGCTGGATCTGGCCGACCGCTTCGGCCGCCCGGCGACCGACGGCGTCCTGGTCGCCCACGAACTGACGCAGGAGGAGCTCGCCCAGCTGGTCGGCGCCTCCCGTGAAACGGTCAACAAGGCCCTCGCAGAATTCGTGCAGCGCGGCTGGCTGCGCCTGGAAGCGCGCGCCGTCGTCATCCTTGACATGCAGCGCCTGCGCCAGCGTTCCCGCTAGGGATCCCCAGCAGCAACCACGAAGGCCGGCCCCGGAAACGGGACCGGCCTTCTGCCGTTAATCTTCTGCCGTTAATTCTCGGAGCAGGTCCCCGGCTGGTTGTCCGCGGGACGTGTCCCGGGCCGGCACGCAGCACGAAGGGACATGTCCAGTGCTCAGGAGCAGGGCGGGGCATGTCCCCGGGCTCGCACCGGGCATCAAGGGACATGTCCAGCCCCGGCTGCGAGGACTGGACATAACGCCACTATGTCCACCGGACAGGCCGACCGGAGGACATGTCCCGGGCCGGCACGCAACACGAAGGAACATGTCCAGCGCTCAGGAGGAGTGCGGGACATGTCCCGGGCCGGCACGCAGCACGAAGGGACATGTCCAGTCCTTAGGAGCAGCGCGGGGCACGTCCCGGGGCATGTCCCGGGCCACGTCCCGGGCTCCCCGTGCAGCCAAGCCCTAACAGGCCGCCCGCATGGAGCCAGCCTTCCGTGGCGTCGGCGCTCCCCGGGCCTAGCGTTCCCGCTGCGGTTCGCCGGCGATCGTTTTGGCTGCTTCGACTTCGAGCATGAGACGGCCGTCTTCCTCGACCAGCTTCGGCTGGTAGACGTGGGCCTTGCGCTTGTAGCTGAGGTAGGCGATGCAGCCGTTGGCCTTGGCCATCTTCTCAAGCATGATCTCCGAGCCAGGGACCAGGAGTTCGCCCAGGGTCCGGCCGACGGTGTTCTCCTGCCCCACCTCGTCACCCAGCACGGTGCTGTCCCGCTCGCTCACGACTTTCCGGACACACACCCAGCGGCCCCAGATCCCCTTGCTGGCCAGCAGCGAGGGCTGCTGGTTCACGGGCACCGTCGCGGCGAAGTACCGGGTATTGAACCGGCGGTGCGCGAAATCGGGGCTGAGCCAGTTCACCAGGGGTTTGAGCAGGTCAGTGCGCAGCGAGAGCCCGCGCTTGGCGAGCAGGTCGGTGAAGGATTTCTCCTGCTCGGCCACGGCTTCGCGGGCGCGCATCCAGTCGGCGCGGGAGGTCAGCTCCACCGTGGTGGACAGGTCGGGGCCGGCCAGCAGGATGCCGGTCTCCTCGAACAGTTCACGGATGGCACCTACGACGTGTCGGCGCGCCAGCCCGACGTCGGACGTCCCCATCTGCTCGGCCCAGTGCTGGGGTGAGGGGCCCAGCCAGCCGACGGCGTCGTCGTCGGTGGCTTCCAGCGATCCGCCGGGGAAGGCGAGGACACCGAGCGGGGAGGACCCCGTCCGGTAGCCGAGCCAGGTCTCCAGGCCCGTGGGCGAATCCCGCAGGAGGATCACCGAGGAGGCCAAACGGGGCGCGCGGGGCGTCCGCTCACCGTGTTCAATCCAGCTGCGGGCTGCTCCCTCAAGATCCGGGGGCAGGACGAACAGGCGGCGTTCTAACTGAGGCAACGAAGTAACCGGTCTACTAGGCGAATTCAGCGATCAGTTCGACTTCGACAGGCGAGTCGAGCGGCAGAACGGATACGCCGACGGCGGAACGTGCGTGCTGGCCGGCGTCGCCGAGGACTTGGCCCAGCAGCTCCGAGGCGCCGTTGATGACACCGGGCTGGCCGGTGAAGGAAGGGTCGGAGGATACAAATCCGACAACTTTGACGATCCGCGTGATGCGGTCGAGGTCGCCGATCACACTCTTGACGGCGGCCAGGGCGTTGACGGCGCAGACGGCAGCGTAGGCCTTCGCGTCCTCCGGAGACACCGTGGACTCGTCGGAGGCGCCCGCCGAACCGGTGGAAACCTTTCCGGTGGCCTCGAGCTTGCCGTTGATGAACGGCAGTTGCCCGGATGTGTAGACGTGGTTGCCGGAAATCACGGCCGGAACATACGCCGCGACCGGAGCCGCAACGTCGGGGAGCGTCAGGCCCAGCTCCGCGAGGCGCCGTTCGACGGCGGACGACGCGCCCGCGCCGGCCGTGGGGCTCGCTGCGCCGGCTGTGTTTTCGGAGATGTTTTCCGCGCCCGCCGGCGTGGCCGGAACGGCTTCTGAGGGGGTGCTCATGGCTACTGCTTCTCCCGCTTCAGGTAGGCAACCAGGCCGTTTCCATCGGGTCCCGGAACAACCTGGACGAGCTCCCAGCCGTCGTCACCCCACTGGTCCAGGATCTGCTTTGTGGCGTGAATAATGAGCGGAATCGTGGCGTACTCCCATTTGGTCATGACATAAAGCCTAGTCGTTGCCGGTAAAGTGGAAAACATGGCGACTGGCAAGAACCCTTTATTCGACACGGCCACCACCCTCGGAAAGATCTTTCTTTTCCTGGGCGTGAGCGCTATTTGCGGTGTCCTGGTGGCGGGCCTCCTGGTCCCCGCGGCGGCCGTTTCGGGCAGCGCGGCGAGCGGTTCGATCCAGTTCTTTGACACGCTCCCCGCAGAGCTGAAGGTCGATCCGCCGAGCCAGTCGACCACGATCCTGGCGTCCGACGGCAGCCCGATCGCCAACCTCTACGCGGAAAACCGCACCCGTGTTTCGCTGGACCAGATGTCACCGCACATCAAGGACGCGATCATCGCCATCGAGGACAGCCGCTTCTACGAGCACGGCGGTGTGGACACCACCGGCATCCTGCGCGCGCTCGTGAGCACCGCCCGCGGCAACAAGCAGGGCGCGTCCACGATTACGCAGCAGTACGTGAACAACGTCATCAACTCCTCGCTGGAGGCCGAAGGCAAGGGCAGCGAGGTCCTGCTCAACGGCGTCAACAAGGGCGTCGGGGACAAGCTCCGTGAAATGAAGCTGGCCATCGCGCTGGAGAAGAAGTTCACCAAGGAGCAGATCCTCGAGGGCTACCTGAACATCGTCTTCTTCAACCGGGACGCTTACGGCATCGAAGCCGCGTCCAAGTTCTTCTTCAGCACCACGGCCAAGGACCTGACCCTGCCGCAGGCGGCCCTGCTGGCCGGCGTCGTGAACAGCCCCTCCTACTATGACCCGATCACCAATCCGGAGAACGCCAAGGTCCGTCGCGACCTCGTGCTCCGCGCGATGCTGACGCAGGGCAAGATCAAGCAGGCCGATTACGACGCAGCGGTCGCGACACCGGTGCAGACCAAGGTCACCCAGCCCCGCCAGGGCTGTGCCTATTCACAGACGGCGCCGTACTTCTGCGACTACGTGCTCCACCTGCTCCTGAACAACCCGGCCTACGGGGCCGACGCGGCCGAGCGTGAGCGGAAGATCTTCCGCGGCGGCCTGACCATCAAGACCACGCTGGATCCGAAGGCCCAGTCCGTGGCGCAGGCCCAGGTGGACGGGTCGGCCGGCGCGAACCCGGACAAGTGGGGCGCCTCGCTGGTGTCCGTGCAGCCGGGATCCGGCAAGATCGTCTCCATGGCCCAGAACACCGTCTGGTTCCCGGCCGACGGCAAGTTCGACCAGACCCAGAATTTCAACGTGGACGTGCAGGATGCCAAGGGCAATGACCTCAACGGCCTCGGCGGCTTCCAGCCCGGATCCACGATGAAGCCGTTTACGTTCGCGGAGTGGCTCAACGAGGGCAAGTCGATGAGCACCCAGCTCAACGGCGCCGTGCGGCGATATCCACAGAATTTCCCTTGGAAGAACACCTGCCCGGCACCGACCACCGGCTGGTATGACGCGTCCAACGGGAGCTACGACCTACAGAACGCCGACGAGACCCACTACAAGTACATGTCCGTCCTTGACGGCCTGGCGAACTCCATCAACACCATCACGTTCGCTTCCGCCGCCCAGGTGGACCTCTGCGGGATCCAGAAGGTCGTGGACGCAGTGGGCATCCACGGCGGGCTGCCGAGCGCGGACAACCCCAACCCCCCGGTGCCGATGACCACCCTCGGCAACCTCATCGGGTCCACCCAGACGGCGCCGCTGACCATGGCCAGCGCATTCGCCACCTTCGCCAACAATGGCAAGTACTGTGAACCGATGGCCATCGAGTCGGTAACAGACGCGACCGGCGCCCAGCTGCCGGCCCAATCACCCAACTGCAGGGACGCGATCAAGCCCGAGGTGGCCCACGGCGTCGCGTACGCTATGCAGGAAGTGCTCAACCGCGGCTCGGGCTCGCTCATTGTGCCCCGGATTTCGACCCGGACCACTTTCCCCATTGCGGCGAAGACGGGCACCAACGACAACAACAGCTCTACCTGGGTGGCGGGCTACACCAGCGGCCTCGCGACGGCCACGTGGTTTGGCGATCCCCTGGGCGACCAGAAGCGTGCCGGGCAGAATGTCACGATCAACGGCAACTTCTACAAGGGCATCGACGGTTACATGATCGCCGGGCCGCAGTTCTCGAACTACATGGCCCAGGTGGCACCGGCCTACGGCACCGATCCGTTCCCGGCCCCGCCGTCGGACATGCTGTACTCCCCGGCCCCGGTCCCGGACCCGGTAACAGTGCCGCGGACCACCATTCCGACCGGGAAGAGCACCGAGCCGGCCACGCAACCGTCCGCCGACCCGACACCGGCACCCACGAAGTCCTCCGGCAAGAAGTAGCCGATGACCCTGGGCAATGATCTGGCGAGCCGCGTTCGAAGCATCGGACGCGGCTTTGCCGTGACCGCCGCGATCGGGACGGCGGCGGGGGCGGCCGCTACCGGCTACGGGCTGTGGGAGAAGAACCAGTTTGTGGTCAGGGAGGAAACCCTCCCCATTCTGCCGGCCGGGTTCGGCCCGTTCCGGATACTGCACCTGTCCGATATCCACTTCGTTCCGGGCCAGCACCGGAAGGCGCAGTGGCTGTCCTCCCTGGCGCAATTGCGGCCGGACCTCGTGGTGAACACGGGCGACAACCTCAGCCATGCCAAGGGCGTGGACCCCCTCGTGGCGGCTCTGCGACCCCTGCTGGAATTTCCCGGCGTGTTTGTCCCCGGCTCGAACGACTACTTCGGCCCGAGCCTGAAGAACCCGGCGTCATATTTGCTCGGGCCCTCGGGTGAGCGCAAACACCCGGAAAGGCTCGACTGGCCCCGGCTGCGTTCCGAGTTCGGCATGTCCGGCTGGGTGGACCTGACCAACCGCTGCCAGTCGGTGGTGCTTAAGGGCATGCGCTTCGATTTCTCCGGCGTCGACGATCCGCACCTGCGCCTCGAACGGTACGCGGGCTGGCCACGCGGGACCAAGGGCAGGGACGCCGACCCGCACCTGCGCATCGCCGTCGCGCACGCACCCTACCAGCGCGTCCTCGACCACTTCACCGAAGCCGGCGCCCACCTCCTCCTGGCCGGCCACACCCACGGCGGCCAGATCTGCGTCCCGGGCTACGGGGCCCTGGTCACCAACTGCGATCTGCCCACCTGGCGGGCCCGGGGGCTGCACACCTGGGAGAGCAACGGGAGAACGACGCCGGTGAACGTCTCGGGCGGCATCGGCACGTCCCGCTTCGCCCCGGTCCGCATTGCCTGCCGGCCCGAAGCCGTTCTGCTAACGCTGACCTCCCGCGCCTAGGCCTGGCCGCAGCCAGTCCTGCCCGTCCTGCGGTCTGGCGGTCTGGCGGGTGGAATGTCCTCCCCTCGCGCCGGCCCCACGGGACATGCCCTCCCCCGGTCGCGAGCAATGGGCATAGACCCACCATGCCCACCCGCCACGGCCACCACTGGACATGTCCCACCGGACGCGGCACCCCCACTGGACATGTCCCACCGGGCGCGGCACCACTGGACATGTCCCGGGGTGCCCAGCCATCCGTACCCCATTGCGGATCGCAATGACTGGGCGAGATGCTGGGAGCGCTGAACAACGTGTGAATCCCGTCACCCGATGGCCTAGGGTAGTTGCTACAGGAAACTACATTCAACGGTGCGATCTATGCACGGGCGTCTTAAGAAGCAGGCATGGCCAAGCAGAGCTCATTCTTCACCTCCATCAGCCGTCTCTACCCGCACGTCAGGCCAATCCTGCCCCGGCTGGTCATGGGCCTGCTCTGTGCGCTGCTGGCCAGCGTCATGGCACTGGCCATCCCGCAGGTGCTGCGCGTGCTGGTCAACGAGTCCCTGACCCCCGGCGGCAGCGCGGAAGCCGTCTGGACTGCCTCGCTCCTCATCCTGGTCCTGGGCATCGCCGAGGCGGGCCTCGTGGCCCTGCGCCGGCAGTTCGTCATCAATCCCGCCACCACCGTCGAGACCCGGATGCGGGTCTCGCTCTACGGACATCTGCAGGACCTCACGGTTTCCTTCCATGACCGCTGGGGCTCCGGTCAGCTGCTGTCCCGGGCCATGACGGACCTGAACTTCCTGCGCCGCTGGATGGCCTTCGGCGCCATCATGCTGGTGGTCACGACGCTCACCGTGGTGATCGGCGTCGCCGTGATGTTTGCCATGAGCTGGCAGCTGGCCCTGATCTTCCTGGCCGCCGCCGTGCCGATCATGATCTACGGATTCCGCTTCCGCACCCGGTTCAGCAAGGTGGCCCGGCGCAGCCAGGACCAGGCAGGGGACCTCGCCACCACGGTCGAGGAATCCGTGCACGGCATCCGCGTCCTGAAGGCCTTCGGCCGCAGCCGGGAGGCCCTGGAGAACTTCAACGAACAGGCCGAGGAACTCCGCCAGACCGAGATCGCCAAGGCCAAGCACCTGGCCACCTTCAGCCTGGTGGTGACGCTCCTGCCCGAACTCGCGCTCGGGGCCGGCCTCGTCGTCGGCATCCTGCTGGCCTCCACGGACCAGCTCTCCATCGGGTCCCTGGTGGCCTTCTTCGCCACCGCCGCCGTGGTTGCCGCGCCGGTCGAGTTCTGCGGCATGCTGCTGGCGATGGCCCTCACCGCGAAGTCCGCGGTGGACCGGCACTTCGAGGTCATGGACGCGCAGAACACCATCACCAGCCCGGACCAGCCCCGCCGCCCCGCCGGCCTCAAGGGTGCCCTCAGCTTCCGCAATGCCTCGTTCGCGTTCGAGGACGCCCCGGACAAGCCGATCCTCAAGGACATCACCTTGGACATCCGCCCCGGCGAAACCATGGCCCTCGTGGGCATCACGGGCGGCGGCAAGAGCGCCCTGCTCCAGCTGGTCCCCCGCCTCTATGACGTCACCGGCGGTGCCATCACCATCGACGGGGTGGACCTGCGCGAGTTCGCGGTGGAGGACCTGCGCACCGTGGTCTCCGTGGCGTTTGAGGACACCACGCTGTTCTCCAGCTCCGTCCGGGACAACGTCCTGCTCGGCGCGCCCGACGCCGGATCGGCGGAGGGCCGCGACGCGGCCCTGGAGGAAGCCCTCGACGTCGCCCAGGCCCACTTCGCCTACTCCCTGCCGGACGGGGTGGATACCCTGATCGGCGAGGAGGGCCTCAGCCTCTCCGGCGGCCAGCGCCAGCGCATCGCCCTGGCCCGGGCCATCGCCGCGAAACCGGCTGTGCTGGTCCTGGACGACCCGCTCTCGGCGCTGGACGTGAACACCGAGGTCCTCGTCGAGGCCCGGCTGCGCAAAGTCCTCGCGGACACGACCACGCTGATCGTGGCCCACAGGCCTTCCACGGTGGCGCTGGCCGACCGGGTGGCCCTGCTCGAGGACGGCCGGATCGCCGCCGTCGGAACCCATGCGGAGCTGCTCGCCAGGAACAGCCATTACCGCTACGTGATCGCCAGCCTGGACCCGGAACCGCGGGACCTGGATTCAGAATTGTCCGCCCTCGAGGACCAGTCCGAGGAGATTTCCCGATGAGCAGCGCAACGTTCGGCACCGCCAATGAGGACAACGCGCACCTCAGCAGGAACGAAAGCAAGGCCGTCCGGCGGCGCTCCCTGACCCTCCTGGGCTCCCTGATCCGCCCCGTCCGGGCCCGGTTCTGGCTGACGATCGGCGCTGTCGTCCTGTCCCAGGCCGCCCGCGTGGCCGGGCCGGCCCTGATCGCCTTCGGCATCGACCACGCCCTGCCCGCCGTGCGCGCCGGCGACAACCTTCCCCTGGTGCTGACCGGGGCCGCCTACCTTGCAGCGGCCGTCGTGGCGGCCGGCCTGACCGCCCTGTACGTGACCTCGACGGCGCGGCTCAGCCAGGCGATGCTGCTGGACCTCCGCGTCCGGGTCTTCCGCCACACGCAGCGGCTGAGCCTGGAATTCCACGAGAAATACACCTCGGGGCGCATCATCGCCCGGCAGACCTCGGACCTGGAGGCCCTGCGCGAACTCCTGGATTCCGGCGTGAGCTCGCTGGCCTCGGGAATGCTGTTCATGGCGTTTACCGCCGTGACGGTGTTCGCCCTGGACTGGCGCAGCGGCGTGCTGGTGCTGGCCGCCGGCGTGCCGATGTATTTCCTGGCCCGCTGGTACCAGAAGCACTCCCAGATCGCCTTCCGCGAATCCCGGGTGGTCTCGGCCCGGCTGATCGTGCACTTCGTGGAGACCATCACCGGGATCCGCGCCGTGAAGGCCTTCCGGAAGGAACGCGAGAATGCCGCGGGCTACTCCGAACTGTCGGAGGACTACCGCCGCGCGACCGTCCGCTCCATCAACCTCAACGGCATCTTCCAGCCGGGGCTGGTGCTGATTGGGAACGTGTGCGTGGCCCTCGTGCTGCTCACCGGCGGCTTCCGGGTCCTCAGCGGCGACCTGGAGGTCGGCGTGCTCCTGGCCCTGATCCTGTCCGCCAAGCGCTTCTTCCAGCCGGTGGACCAGATGGCCATGTTCTACAACTCCTTCCAAAGCGCCCAGGCGGCCCTGGAAAAGGTCTCGGGCCTGCTCGAGGAGCGGCCCACTGTCAGACCGCCGAAAACACCCGCGGCCCTGTACGACGCGCGGGGCAGCATCGATTTCAACGGCGTCGAATTCCGCTACGGCGACGGCCCGGTGGTCATCCCGAGGCTGGACCTGCACATCCCCGCCGGGCAGACGGTCGCGCTCGTCGGGCAGACCGGCGCCGGCAAATCCACTCTCGCGAAGCTGATTGCCCGCTTCTACGACGTCTCCGCCGGGTCCCTGACCCTCGACGGCGTGGACCTGCGCCAGCTCAGCACCGAGGACCTGCGCCGGAACGTCGTCATGGTCACCCAGGAGGCCTTCCTGTTCAGCGGCTCCGTGGCGGACAACATCGCCCTGGGCCGGCCCGAAGCCTCGCGTGCGGAGATCGAGGGCGCGGCCCGGGCGGTGGGGGCGCACGCCTTCATCATGGAACTGCCGGACGGCTACGACACCGACGTCAACAAGCGCGGCGGCCGTGTCTCCGCCGGGCAGCGCCAGCTGATCAGCTTCGCCCGCGCGTTTCTGGCCCGCCCGGCCGTGCTGATCCTGGACGAGGCAACGTCCTCGCTGGACATCCCGTCGGAGCGCATGGTCCAGCAGGGCCTCGCGGGGCTCCTGCGCGGGACGCGGGAGGCCGGCACCCGGGAGGCAGGCCAGCGGCCGTCCGGTGGACAGGCGGGCGGCGGACAACCCGTTGCAGACCCGGCCCCCGGCCCGGACTCGGCCCCCGGTGCCGGGCGGACGGCGCTGATCATTGCCCACCGGCTCTCCACCGTGGAGACGGCAGACCGGGTACTGGTGGTGCACGACGGACGCGTCGTCGAGGACGGCACCCCGGAGCAACTGATCGGCGACGGCGGCGCCTTCGCCCGGCTCCACGGCGCCTGGAAAGACTCGCTGGTCTGAACAGCGCCTGCCGGGACCGGTCGGCGTCCGGGCCGGAACGACGGCGGGACACGTCCCGGCCGGCGCCCGATTTCACATCCGGGGCCATGATCGGATACTCTTGTGAAGTTGCTTTTGAAGCAACGGATCGGGATGTGGCGCAGCTTGGTAGCGCGCGTCGTTCGGGACGACGAGGTCGCAGGTTCAAATCCTGTCATCCCGACCAAACACAAAGAGGGCCCTCCACACGGAGGGTCCTCTTTTGTATTTCCGACTGTAGGTCCGGCTGCAGGTCCGGCGCGATTTCATGAGCCGGCACCGGCGATCGGCCCGGCCCAGCGCCCTGCCCCCCCGCCTCCGGACACAACGCAGCCCCGGGAGGAAATCTCCCGGGGCTGTGCCGGATATCCGTGCCACAGGCAGCCGGCCGTTGCTGCGCCGGGTCTGCCATATCGGGGCTGTTACATCGGGCTTGTTACATCGGGTCGGGCCAGTTACCGACATTCAGCGAGTGGGTCATGGGGTCGGGCCAGTTGCCCACCGCCTGGGCGGTGCGCATGGGATCGGGCCAGTTGCCGACGGCGGCAACGTCTGAGACATCGGTAAGTGAAGCAGCGGACAGCACGGCCGGGGCCGCGGCGGAGAATGCCAGTGCGCCCGCCAAAACGGCGCCGGCTGCAATCTTCTTCAACATAAGTTTCCTCAATATGGGTTGGGGTTCCTTAACCAAGTCAGCACTACCCTTGTTGACACACATTGTAAAATGGTTTCTACAGAGACTGTCAAGCATTTAGTACAAAGAATGTCCGGAATTAGGAGGTATCCGTGGGGAACGGATTTGGGGAGAAGCTCCGCGCGGAACGGCTCGAACGGGGCCTGACGCAGGCGGAGTTGGGCCGTGACCTTTACTCCCCCAGCTACATTTCTCTGCTGGAAACCGGACGCCGCGAGCCGACCGCCGATGTCATCGAGGAGCTTGCCCGCCGGCTTGAACTGGCCCCCAAAGCGCTCGAGGCCTGGAGCCAGCCGGTGTCCGTCAGCGACGCCGAATACGTGCTCGCGGGACTGTATGCCCGGCAGGCCTGGGACCTCCGGGACTACCCCGTGGCCGCCACCCACGCCGCCGCCGCCGCCAAGATCGCCCTGGAGGCCAGGAACACCAGCGCGTGGTGGAACATGACCTATATGCAGGCCGAGTGCCTGATCAAGCAGGGCCTCTGGCAGGAGTGCAAGGACGTGGTCCAGAATCTCCTGGAGCACCCGATGGCCGCGGAGTCTGCCGGGCTCGGCGTCCGGGCCCAGCAGATGCTCGCCGCAGCCTCGCAGGGCCAGGGGCAGCTGACCGCCGCCGTCGAGCATGCGCAGGAAGCGGTGCGGCTCTGCGCGCAGCTGCCCAAAGGCTCCACCATGATCATCGGTGCCCTCCGCGCCCTGATTGGTGCCCTGGCCGAGAGCGGCCGGCTCGATGAGGCCTGGGAGTACTGCCAGGCCATGAACGACCAGATGGACGACCACTCGATGTCCCAGCTCGCCGGCGAGGTGGCCTGGGTGATCGGCAACGTGGCCTTCATGCGCCACGATTACCCCGAGGGGATCAAGTACCACGAGCGGGCCGGCCGGTTGCTCTCCCCGGCCAACGACATCGACCTGTGGGCCCGGTTCAACAAGGCCTCCGCCGCCGTCCGCCTGTCCTCGGGAATCGTCGAACCCGAGACGCTCTCATCGATCGAGCGCGCCGAACTTGCCCTGTCGATTGTCGGCGGCAACAAGACCGACCAGCTGGAGGTCGCCTTCATCCGGGCCCGCTGGCTCTACCTCACGGGCGACATCGTTGCCGCCGTCCAGAAGCTGCGCGAGATCCATGCCGAGCGGGAGGCGTTGGCCCGGCACACGGCCGGCGAGGTCTCCCTGCTGCTCGGGAAGGCGCTCAAGGCTGCCGGGGAGGCCGCGGAGGCGCTGGTGTACCTCGAGGAAGCCCAGAAGGAGTTCAGCGCGGCGGGCGCCTCGGACCGGGTCCAGCAGGCGCTGGACGCCGTGCTCGAGATCAAGCTCGCCCAGCGCCGGGCCGAGGCCGCTTCCGCGGAAGCCTAGCCCCGGCCTTGCCAGGCGAACGGCCCGGCAAGGCGAACGTCTCGGCTAGGCGAACGGCCGGCCGGCCGGGCTAGATTAGGCGAACGTCCGGCCGGTGAGCTTCTCGTAGGCCTCCACGTAGCGGCTGCGGGTGCGCGCCACGACGTCGGCCGGAAGGACGGGCGGGGGCGTGTCCGAGGCCTTGTCCCAGCCCGACTCCGGCGAGGTCAGCCAGTCGCGCACATACTGCTTGTCATAGGACGGCTGCGCCTGCCCGGGCTGGTACGTGGCCGCATCCCAAAACCGTGAGGAATCCGGGGTCAGCACTTCGTCGCCGAGGGTGATGACACCGGTCGCCGCGTCGAGGCCGAACTCCACCTTGGTGTCCGCCAGGATGATGCCGCGGCCGCGCGCGATTTCCTCGGCCTTGGTATAGATCTTCAGGGTCAGCCTGCTAAGGTCCGCCGCGACGTCCGCACCCACGAGGCCCACGACGGCGTCATAAGTGATGTTCTCGTCGTGCTCGCCCACCTCGGCCTTGGCCGACGGCGTGAAGATCGCCTCCTGCAGCCGTGACCCGTCAACCAGGCCGGCTGGCAGCGGGATGCTGCACACTGTGCCTGACGCGCGGTACTCCGCGAGCCCGGTGCCGGTGAGGTAGCCGCGGGCGATGCATTCGACCGGGAACATGTCCAGCTTCTTGCAGATCATTGCCCGGCCCTCGACGGCGGCGGGGACACCGTCGTCGGCCGTGGAGGCGAGGACGTGGTGCGCGACGTCGAGCTGGTCGAACCACCACAGGCTCAGCTGGGTCAGGATGCGGCCCTTGTCCGGGATCTCGCTGGCCAGGACGTGGTCGAACGCACTGATCCGGTCGCTGGCCACCACCAGGACACAGTCCTGGCCGAAGCGTTCCGCGACGGCCGGATCCGCGGGGACGTAAAGGTCGCGGACCTTGCCGGAGTAGACGTGCCGCCAGCCGGGCAGGTCCTGCGTGGCGGTGTCGAGCCCGCCCTTGGTCACGGTCTCAGGCACGGTCTCAGGCGGGGTCTCAGGCATGGTCTCAGGCGTGGTCTCGGGCTGGGTGCCGGGCTGGGTGCCGGGCGTCGGCGCTGCGGATTCGGTCACGTTCATGCCTTCGCTTTCGACGCGGCCGCGGTTCCCGGCCCGGCTACCCGGATCTGGCCGCGGGCGGCCTTGCCGCCGATGTCAGTGCGGAACTGGCTGCCGTCCAGCTGGACGAGCTCGACGCCGTCGTACGCCCGCTCCCGGGCCTCCACGAGGTCCGTGCCCAGCGCCACCACAGCCAGGACGCGGCCGCCGGCGGAGACGACCTTGCCTTCGCCGTCGAGCTTGGTCCCGGCGTGGATCACGTGGACGCCGTCCAGGGCGTCGACCTTCTTCAGGCCCCGGATGCGGTCGCCCGTCCGCGGGGTGTCGGGGTAGTTTTCGGCGGCCACGACGACGGCGACGGCCGTGTCCTTGGACCAGCGCAGCGGCTGCACCTTGTCCAGCTCGCCCTTGGCCGCGGCCATGAGCAGCCCGCCGAGGGGCGTCTTGAGCCGGGCGAGGACGGCCTGGGTTTCGGGATCGCCGAACCGGACGTTGAATTCGATGACCCGCGTGCCGCGCGAGGTCAGGGCGAGGCCGACGAAGAGGACGCCGACAAACGGGGTGCCGCGGTGCGCCATCTGGTTGACCGTGGGCTGGGCGACGCGGTCGATCACTTCCTGCACGAGGCCTTCGGGGGCCCATTCCAGCGGTGTGTACGCGCCCATGCCGCCGGTGTTGGGGCCCTCGTCGTTGTCGAAGATGCGTTTGAAGTCCTGCGCCGGGGACAGGGCAACGGTGTTGGTGCCGTCGCAAAGGACGAACACGGAGACCTCGGGTCCGTCCAGGAACTCCTCGATCACCACGGTGCCGCCCGCGTCGAAGCAGGTCTGGGCATGCGCGAGGGCCTCGTCGCGGTTGGAGGTGACCACGACGCCCTTGCCGGCCGCGAGCCCGTCGTCCTTGACGACGTACGGGGCGCCGAAGGTATCGAGGGCGTCGGCGGCTTCCCCGGCGTTGGAGGCGACGCGGGCCATTGCGGTGGGCACGCCGGCCTCGGCCATGACTTCCTTGGCGAAGGCCTTGGACGCTTCCAGCTGGGCCGCGGCCTTGCTGGGGCCGAAGACCGGGACGCCGGCGGCGCGGACGGCGTCGGACACGCCGGCGGCGAGGGGCGCCTCCGGACCGACCACCACCAGGTCAACGGTGAGCTTGAGGGCCAGCGCGGCGACGGCGTCGGGATCGTTCGCGTCGATCGCGTATGTGGGGACCAGCGCGCTGATGCCGGCGTTGCCCGGGGCCGCGTGGACCTCGGAAACGTTCGGGTCTGCAAGCAAGGATCGGACAATGGCGTGTTCGCGGCCGCCGGGGCCGATGACAAGTACCTTCACAGTCTCCAAGGGTACGTGGTGCACCCCGAAGGCTCCTAAGCTGTGTCGGCCGCTGGACATGCTCAATTTTCGCCGCGGCGCCTCGGGGGCACCGGGCAATCCGCGGCTCGGCGGCGCCGGGCACCGGGGCCACCCGCGGGATATGCCCAGTCCCGGCCACGTCCAATGGGCACAATGCCACCATGCCCATGCCCGGGTCCCAGGGCTGGACATGTCCCGTGGTGCCGGAAATCATGCCCACGCCCGGGCCCCAGGGCTGGACATGTCCCGTGGTGCCGGAGAACATGCCCACGCCCGGGCCCCAAGGCTGGGCATGTCCCGGGGACCGCGGGGTATGTCCACGCCAGGGTCCGGCAGGAGGGCAGGCCCACGCCCCGGAGCCAAGCCCGGCGCCGGACAATCCGCGGGGCGCACGGCTACGAATGGCATGTATGAACAAACCCAGCATGAAGCCCAGCAAGCGGTCGCGCGGCGCCACAGCCCTGGCCGCGGTGGCCGGAGTGGCTGCGGCCGCCATCGTCCTGTCCGTCGCGGAACTGATCGGGGCGTTCTTCACCACACGGGCGACACCCCTGATTGCGCTGGGATCGACGTTCATCGACTTCACGCCGCTGTGGATGAAGAACTTCGCCGTTGAAACGTTCGGCACCAACGACAAGGCCGCATTGTTCGTCGGCATGGCGGTCACGATCCTGCTCCTGGCGTGCGTGCTCGGCATCGTGGCGTACCGGAAATGGGCCCTGGGTGTGGCCGGGGTGGTGCTGATGGGCGCCGTGATCGTCGGCAGCGTGGTGACGCGGGCCAGCGTCAAGCCGGTCGATGCCATTCCCTCCCTGATCGGCACCGTCGCCGGGCTGGTGGTGCTGCGGCTCCTGATCACCCGGCTGTGGCGGATGCAGGAATGGCCGGACCGGGCCGCCGACGTCGCCGCGAAGGAACCGGAGCGCCCGGCGACCACGCGGCGCGGGTTCTTCGCCGCCGCCGGCATCACCGCGGCCGCCTCGGCTGTTGCCGCCACCGGCGGCCGCCTGCTGAGCGCGGCCCGCAGCAACGTGGCCGCGGCCCGCGAGTCGCTGCAGCTGCCCGCGCCCGCCAAGGCCGCCGCCGCGGTCCCGGCCGGGGTCCAGTCCAAGGCGCCCGGCGTCACGCCGTGGCTG
Organism: Arthrobacter sp. P1_D4; assembly: GCF_056406115.1. Taxonomy (NCBI): domain Bacteria; kingdom Bacillati; phylum Actinomycetota; class Actinomycetes; order Micrococcales; family Micrococcaceae; genus Arthrobacter; species Arthrobacter sp. P1_D4. The sequence goes on from NZ_JBFUAU010000001.1 coordinate 82,933, forward strand.
ACCCCGAACAAGGACTTCTACCGGATCGACACGGCGCTGAGCGTGCCGGAGATCAACGTCCAGGACTGGGAACTGCGCATCCACGGCCTCGTGGAACAAGAGGTCCGGCTTACCTTCCAGGACCTGCTCGACGCCCAGCTCATCGAATCCCATGTGTCCCTGACCTGCGTGTCCAACCCGGTCGGCGGCAACCTGGCCGGCAACGCCAAATGGCTGGGCATGCCCATCCGCGACGCCCTGAAGCTGGCCCGCCCCACACAGGGCGCGGACATGGTGCTCTCCACCTCGGCTGACGGCTTCAGCGCCTCCACGCCCCTGGAGGTCCTCCAGGACGACCGCGACGCGATGCTGGCGATCGGCATGAACGGCGAGGCGCTCCCGCTCGAGCACGGCTACCCGGTGCGGATGGTGGTTCCCGGCCTGTATGGCTTCGTCTCCGCAACCAAGTGGGTGGTGGACCTGGAGGTGACCCGGTTCGCGGACAGCAAGGCGTACTGGACCCAGCGCGGCTGGTCCGAACGCGGCCCGATCAAGACCATGGCGCGGGTCGAGGTGCCCAAGTCCTTCGCCAAGGTCCCTGCCGGAAAGATCGCCATCGGCGGCACCGCGTGGGCCCAGACCCGCGGGATCACCAAGGTCGAGGTGCAGATCGACAGCGGGCCCTGGACCGAGGCGGTACTCTCCGCCGAGGCCTCCCTCATCACGTGGCGGCAGTGGTCCCTGGACTGGGATGCCACGCCGGGCCCGCACTACATCAAGGTGCGCGCCACGGACGGCAAGGGCGAGGTCCAGACGGACAAGCGAGCGGATCCGGTCCCGGACGGCGCCGCCGGCTGGCAGTCGGTGATGGTGACCGTGGAATAACCGGGGTATCAGCACCGGGCACCATAGACTTGCAGCATGGCTTTGAACCCGCATGCAACATTCACAGTCGACTCCGCCGTCGAACTGGCAGTCATCGAACGCAGCGGCTTCGTGGAGTCCCGCCACATCGGCTCGGCCGTGGTGCTGGCCGCGGACGGGACGGTAGTGATCGAGCTCGGCGATGTGAACGCCCCGATCTTTGCCCGGTCCACGCTCAAACCGTTGCAGGCCCTGGCCTCGATGCAGTCCGGCGTGCCCCTGCGGGGCGCCCAGGTGGCCATCGCGTGCGGCAGCCACGTCGGATCCCTGGACCACATGGACGTGGTCGAGGGCATGCTCAAGGCGGCCGGGGCCAAGGAAGACCAGCTGCAGTGCCCGGCCGACTGGCCCCAGGATGAGACGGCCCGGAACTGGCTCGTGCAGACCGAGCGCGGCAAGTCCCGGCTGGCCTTCAACTGTTCGGGCAAACACGCCGCGTTCCTTTGGGCGTGCACGGAGAACGGCTGGGACAAGAACAGCTACCTCGAACCCAACCACCCGCTGCAGCAGCGCATCCGCTCCGTGATCGAGGAGTACTGCGGCGAACGCATCACCCACCTGGGCATCGACGGCTGCGGCGCGCCGGTTGCCGCCGTCTCCCTGATCGGCCTGGCCCGGGCCTACTCGAAGCTGGCCAAGGCCCCGGGCGACAAGAACTCGAACGCGCGGGCAGCCACCATTGCCACGTCCATGCTGGACTACCCGTGGGCCGTCCAGGGGCGCGGGCAGGCCAACACGATCGTCATGGACGAACTCGGCATCCTGGCCAAGATCGGCGCCGAGGGCGTCCTGGTCATGGCCACCCGCCAGGGCGTCTCGGTTGCCATCAAGATGCTCGACGGCAACATCCGGGCCACTACGCTGGTAGGCCTGACGCTCCTCGCGGCCTCCGGTGCCGTCGAAATCCCTGAAGTGTCCAGCGTCCTGGACAAGGTGGTGGACCCGGTACTGGGCGGGGGACGCCCGGTGGGCAAGATCCGGCTCGGGCGGGCCGTCGCAGCGCTGCTGGACTAGGAGACTCGGGAAAGTGGCTGTATCGCGCCGTCGAATCGCTGTGGACGAGGGCCGCGCSGCCCTCGCCGCGTGGCAGGAAGCCACGGCGACCGCACCGGGCCCGAACGTGCCGGCCGCCGGAGTCACGGGCTCTGGACGACCCGGCGCCGTCCCGCGCACCACGATCGCGACGGCAGTGCGCTACTGCCTGGAGGAAGTCACCGCGCGGGCGCCCGGGAACTCCGTGGAGGTGCGCGTCCCGCCATTCGGCGTCACCCAGTGTGTCGAGGGCCCGCGGCACACGCGCGGCACCCCGCCAAACGTCATCGAGTGCGACGCCGACACCTGGCTGGCGATGGTCAGCGGACGGTTGAGCTGGGCCGACGCCGTCGCCGCCGGCCGTGTTGCCGCCTCGGGACTGCGCGCGGACCTGTCCGCCCTCCTGCCCCTCTAGGTCCCCCGGCGGCGTCCCGCAGGACCCACCAGCCGGGCCCGCGCCCCCAGCCGCGCCTTAGCCGCGCCCCATGAACGGCATGCCCGCAGCTGTCACCACGAGGGATCCCACGTTGGCCGACGCCGGCATCCCGGCCATCAGCAGCACGGCCCGGGCGGCATCCTGCACCGCAAAGGTCGGCTCGGCCCGCAGGCTGCCGTCCGCCTGGGCCGCCCCGGTACCGACGCCAATCTCCTCCATGAGCTCCGTCGCCGCGTTGCCGATATCGATTTGTCCGCAGCTGATGCCGAAGCCCCGCCCGTCCAGGTCAATGCTTTTGGTCAGCCCCGTGATGGCGTGCTTGGTCACCGTGTAGGCCACCGTCCGCGGCCGCGGCGAATGCGCCGCGACCGAACCGTTGTTGATGATCCGCCCGCCCTGGGGCGACTGGGCCTTCATGGCCCGGACGGCGGCAGCGGCGCAGAGAAGGGACCCTGTGAGGTTCACGGCGAGGGTCGCGTCCCAGTCCTCCACGGTGATCTCGTCCACCGCGGCGGCGGGGCCGAACACGCCGGCGTTGTTGAAGAGCACGTCCACGCGCTCCCACTGCCCCAGCGCGGCGGCGAAAAGCCGTTCGACGTCGGCGGGGACGGTGACATCGCACGGGACCGCGAGCGCCTGGCGGTGGCCGGCCGCGGTCTCGCGGAGCGTTTCTTCCCGCCGCCCCGCCAGGACCACCCGGTATCCCTCGGCCAGCATGAGCCTGGCCACTGCGCGGCCGATGCCGGAACCGGCTCCGGTGACGACGGCGACCCTTCCGGGGGTGTGGTGCTGGCTCATGAGGTCCTCCTCGACGGTTACGCGCTGCCCGGCCAGCGTACCGCCGAGACGGCACATCACGGCAGTGTTTCGCGCCCGGACTGCCGCGAAATGTGTTGTCTGCGGCGGCGGCAGAGCGGCGGGAGGCGCTTCAGCCCGGCTGCGGGGCGGACGGCCGAGCGGCGGGAGGCGCTTCAGCCCGGCTGCGGGGCGGACGGCCGAGCGGCGGGAGGCGCTTCAGCCCGGCTGCGGGGCGGACGGCCGAGCGGCAGCCGCCTAGCGGGAGTCGTCGCCGCGGTCCCGGGCCTGCCGGCCCGTGCGGTAGCCGGACCAGAACGCCAGCAGGAGCAACCCGGTGCTGATCAGCGCGACCCCTGCCCAGATCCACGGGCCCATGATCATGAGCCCCTGCAGCACGACCGGCCCCGTGGCCAGCGGAGCATACGCGACCCAGCCAAAGTCCTCCTGCGTCCCCGGCCGGGCAAGAAGGGCCAGCCCGGCGAGGAGCATGGCCGCGGCAGTGAGCGGCACCGCCACACGGCCCAGCAGATTCTTGCGGGCACGGCCGGAGTTCCGATTCCCCCGCTGCTCCATGGCCATACTGTAACCGTTCGGCGCGGCGAACCGGCTGGGGAAACGGCCTACTCGATGATCAGGTCAGGTACGGGCCTGCGCCCTCTTGCCCGCCAGCGAGCCCCCCAGGGTGGAGTTTGAGCGCCCGGCACCGCCGCGCCGCCCCCTGATCACCCGGGCGGACGATCCGGGCACGGCGGCCCGGCCATCGGCGCTGCGGTCCCTGATCAGGCCGGTTCCGGCGATTTCCCTTGCCTGGGCGACGCCGGCAACGGCGGCTTTCTTGGTGGGAAACGTCACTGAGACTGCCATCAGTTGCCCTGCCCCGTCCATCATCCGAATGCGGTAGCCGCCGTCGGGCGCGTCCACGAGCTCAAAATATCCCGCCATTTGCAACACTCCTAGTTCCCTCGTATCCCCCGCCGGGATATTAGTAAGTGTACTTATTTTACGGTGCGGGGAAAGTGCTGAAGGTCCCGCTCTTCGTCCGTCGGCGGTCGCCGCGGCGGGGCCGCGGGGGCCACTGAGGGGCCGCGGGGGCCACTGAGGGGCCGCGGGCGCGGATCACGGAAGCGGGGTGTCGCTACGGCGGACGCCGTCTTCATGCAGTTCCAGCGCGCTCATGACGAGGGCGAAGTGGCTGAAGGCCTGCGGCGTGTTGCCCAGCTGCCGGCCGGTCTCGACGCCCCACTCCTCGCTGAGGAGCCCGACGTCGTTGCGCAGCGCCAGCAGGCGCTCGAACAGCTCCCGGGCCTCGTGGCGCCGGCCAGCCCCGATCAGGGCCTCGACCAGCCAGAAGGAGCATGCCAGGAACACCCCCTCCTCGCCGGGCAGCCCGTCATCGCTCTGTGCCGGCAGGTAGCGGCGCAGGAAGCCGTCGTGCGTCAACTCGCGCTGGACCGCGTCGATGGTTCCGATGATGCGCGGATCATCCGGCGGGAGGAACCCCACCCGGGGCAGCAGCAGGAGGCTCGCATCCAGCTCCGGCCGCCCGTAGGACTGCACGAACGTGTTGCGGTCGGCGTCGAACCCGTTGGCCATGACCTCGGCGTGGATGGCGTCACGCAGCTCCTCCCAACGGTCCGCCGGGCCGGTCAGGCCGAAGTCCCGGACGCCCTTGACCATGCGGTCCGCCGCCACCCAGGCCATCACCTTGGAGTGCGTGAAGTGGCGTTGCGGGCCGCGCATTTCCCACAGCCCGTTGTCCGGCTGGCGCCAGGCCGTCTCCAGATGTTCCATGAGGGCCACCTGGACGTCCCAGGCGTCGTCGGTGTGTTTGAGCAGGGAGTTCCGGGTCAGGGACAGGCAATCGAGGACCTCGCCCCAGACGTCGAGCTGCAGCTGACCGGCCGCACCGTTACCGGTCCGCACCGGAGCGGAGTTTTCGTAGCCCTTCAGCCACGGCAGTTCGAGCTCCGGCATCCGGCGTTCGCCGTGGAGCCCGTACATGATCTGCAGATCCGCCGGGTCCCCGGCGATGGCGCGGAGCAGCCAGTCGCGCCACGCGCCGGCCTCCTCCGTGTAGCCCGCGGCCAGCAGCGCCTGCAGCGTGAGCGTGGCGTCGCGGAGCCAGCAGAAGCGGTAGTCCCAGTTCCTGGTGCCGCCGATCTCCTCCGGCAGCGACGTCGTGACGGCGGCCACGATCCCGCCGGTGGGGGCAAACGTCAGGGCCTTGAGCGTGATCAGCGAGCGCTGGACGGCGTCGCGGTAGCGCCCGGTGACCGTGCACTTCGCCGACCAGCGAAGCCAGAACTCCTCGGTGGACGCCAGGACCGTTTCCGGGTTCACCGACCGCGGCCGGCGGAGGTGGCTGGGGCTCCAGGTCAGCACGAAGGGCACACGCTCCCCGGCCTTGACCGTGAAGTCGCTGACGGTATGCATCCGCTCACCGCGCAGCGGCGCCTCGGTCACCAGATAGGCGGCATCGGGCCCGGCGACGGCGTGGATCCCGAGCTCGTCGTGGCGGACCCACGGCACAATATGGCCGTAGTCGAACCGGAGAGCCAGTTCGCCGCGCATCCGCACCGTGCCGCGGACACCGACCACGATCCGCACGATATCCGCCACCTCGTCCCGGGGCGGCATGAAGTCTATGATCCTGACCTTGCCCTCGGGCAAATCCCACTCGGTTTCAAGGATCAGCGTGCCCTTCCGGTAGCGGCGGCGCGTGCATTCCCCGCCGCCCGCCGGCGCCAGGAGCCACCGGCCGGCCGCGGGGGAATCGAGGAGGGCGCTGAAACAGGCCGGCGAGTCGAAGCGCGGCAGGCACAGCCAGTCGATGGAGCCTTCGGTGCTGATCAGGGCAGCGGTGTGCAGATCGCCGACCATTGCGTAATCCTCGATGCGTACCATGACACTTACAGTGCCACACCGGCATCCCCCCGGCACGGTGGAGGGAGCACGGTGGAGGGCGCACGGCGGAGGGCGGAAGGGGAAGGGGCATGGCAGGGCACGTGGCCGCTGTGCGGATCGGCACTTCCGGCTGGAGCTATGACCACTGGGACGGGGTCCTCTATCCGCCGGGCCTGCCGGCCCGGGACAGGCTGGCATATTACGCGGCCCGCTTCGACACCGTGGAATTGAATGCCAGCTTCTACCGCTGGCCGAAAGAGGACTCGTTCGCCAGCTGGCGCCGCCGCCTGCCCGACGGTTTCGCCCTGTCCGTCAAGGCGCCCCGCGGCCTGACGCATGCCAAGAAGCTTTACGCCCCCGAGGTCTGGGCGGACCGGATCACCCGGTGCTGGCACGAACTCGGCGACAAGCGGGCCGTGCTGCTCGTCCAACTGCCCCCGGGTTTGGCGCGCGACGACGCCCGGCTGGACTACTTCCTGTCGGCTCTGCCCGGCTGGATCCGCGTGTGCGTGGAGTTTCGCCACCCCAGCTGGGACGACGACGCCGTATACGACCTGCTGGAACGTCACGGCGCGGCCTACTGCATCATGAGCGGCGCCGGGCTCCCGTGCGTCCTGCGCGCCACCGCGGCGTTCGTCTATATCCGGCTGCACGGCCCCGACCACGACGTCCTGTACGGCGGGTCCTATTCCGATGACGACCTGCGCTGGTGGGCGGACCGGATCCGCGAGTGGCAGGCCGGCGGCAAAGACGTCTACGCGTATTTCAACAACGACGGCGGCGGCAACGCCGTCCGCAACGCCGCCACACTGCGCGGGCTGCTGGGTCAGCCGCCACGCTGGTAATCCGGCGCGGCGGGGGCCCGGGTCCGGGGACCCCGCCGGCACGGCCGGAGCCCGGCACTGTGGGAGAGTGGAGGCATGGAATTGGCCTCGCAACCAGCGCAGCAGCTGCCCGTGTCCGGCAACAGGGCCTTCCGGCTCGCCCACTGGGTGTCGGACACCGTCAACGGGTTCCGGCTCAAGACGGCCCGGCGCTGGAAGTTCAGCCCGCAGACAGTCGCGTATCAGGGCTACGGCTCGACCGAGTGGGTCAGGGTACTGGGCCGGGTGGTCCTCACCAGCCGGCCGGTGCCCGGCGGCAAGGCGGAGCGGCTGGCCCTGAACGGCAACCAGAACTTCCGCGGCTGGCGTGCCTTCACGAGCGTCCCGGTCCAGTTCACCGAGGTGGAGATCCAGATCGGCGGCGTCACCACCCGCGTGCATGCGGACCGCGGCGGCCTGGTGGACACCCTGGTTCACGTGGCGTTGACCCCGGGCTGGCATACGGCCGTGCTGCGCGCCGAGGGAACGGAACCGGTCGAGGCCAGGATTTTCGTGATCTCGCCGGACACCAGGCTGGGCATCGTCTCGGACATTGACGACACCATCATGGTCACCGCCCTCCCCCGGCCCTTCCTGGCGCTGTGGAACACCTTCGTCCTGAACGAACGGGCACGGATGGCGACACCCGGCATGGCCGTCCTGCTGGATCGGCTCAAGGTGGAGCACCCGGAGGCGCCGGTGATCTACCTGTCCACGGGGCCGTGGAACGCAGCTCCCACCCTGGCCCGTTTTATTGCCCGGAACCTCTATCCCTCCGGCGCGCTGCTGCTCACGGACTGGGGACTGACGCACGACCGCTGGTTCCGCAGCGGCCAGGAACACAAACGGCGGAACCTTGAGCTGCTGGCCCAGGAGTTCCCGAACATGCGCTGGCTGCTGTTCGGCGACAACGGCCAGCACGATGAAGAGATTTACTCCGGCTTCGCGCAGAAGCACCCCGACCAGGTGGCCGCGATCGGCATCCGGCAGCTCTCGGCCAGCGAGGCCGTCTTCGCCGGCGGCCACTCCGACACCGGAGACCACTCGGAGTCCTCCGTCCCGTGGTTCTATTCGCCCGACGGCGCGGGGCTCGCCAAGGGCCTGCAGGACCTGGATCTGCTCTAGGTTGACCCGGCTTGAGGGGCGTCAGGCTGCCGGGTGCGGCTCTCAGACGTCGGCGGTTTCGTCCTGCCCGCCGGCGCCGCCGGGCTGCGCGGCGCTGCCCGGCTCTCCGGCGGACGCCGCGCTGCGGGCCGCAATGACCTCCTGGAGCCAGTAGTAGGAGGCCTTCGGCGTGCGGACCTGGGTATCGAAATCGACGTGCACCAGACCGAACGGCTGCTTGTAGCCGGCGGACCACTCGAAGTTGTCCATGAAGGACCACACATAGTAGCCGCGAAGGTCGATGGCCTCGGCGGCGCCGCCGGGACGCGTCGCTTCCAGGGCCGTGCCGATGTGGTCTGCGAGGTAACGCAGACGCCGTTCGTCCGGGATTATCCGGCGGTCCGTCCCGACAGGCTGGACCACGACGTCCTCGAAACTGGCCCCGCCCTCGGTGATGAAGACCGGGGGCAGATCCGGGTAGCGGTCGGCCATCTCGGCCAGGGCGACGGATATGAATTCGGGCTTGACCGGCCAGCCGTAGGCCGTGGTCTCGGTGTCCGGGAACTGCGCGATGTGGAAGGGCGCACCGGGTGTCCCGCTGAGGTCGTCCCCCATGGCCTCGGCCATTCCGGGCGGCACGGCCCCCTCACCCGGACCCGCCCCGACAAGGGTGGGCATGTAGTAGTTCAGGCCATAGAAATCCAGGGGCTGGGAAATCAGCTCCATGTCTTCGCTGGACGGGCTGAAGGACGACGAAAAGAAGGTGGCGGCCCGGATAACATCCGGGTATTTGCCGAGCAGCACCGGATCGGCGTAGAGCCGGTTTTGCGCCACATCCATGAGTCCGGCACTGACCTTGTCCAGCGGGTTCGCGGTGGCCGGGACCATCGGTGAGTAGACGTTGGTGATGCCGATGTCGCCCGGCACCTTGGCGGCACGCAGCGCCTGGAGCGCCAGGCCGTGGCCCAGCAGCTGGTGGTGCACGCTGGGGAGGGCCTTGAGCATGAGGGCCTCCCCGGGCGCGTGCATGCCCAGGGCGTAGCCGTTGGTGGTGACTGTGGCGGGCTCGTTGACAGTCACCCAGCGCCTCACGCGGTCCCCGAAGGCAGACGCGGCGATGGCGGCGAAGTCCCCCAGCCGGTAGGCCGTGTCACGGTTCATCCAGCCGCCGGCCTCGTCCAGGGGCAATGGGGTGTCCCAGTGGTAGAGCGTGGCCATCGGGGAAATGCCGTTGGCGAGCAACAGGTCGATCAGCCGGTCGTAGAAGTCCAGCCCGGCAGGGTTCGCGGGTCCGCTCCCGCCGGGCTGGATCCTGGACCAGGACAGCGAAAACCGGTACGAGTCGATCCCCAGCTCCTTCATCAGAGCCACGTCCTCGGGCATCCGGTGGTAGTGATCGCAGGAAACGGCCGGGCTCTGGTCCTCCACGATCGACCCCGGCTTCGCGGCGAAGACATCCCATCCGGAAGGGCCGCGGCCGTCTTCATCGAGTGCACCCTCGATCTGGAAGGCGGAGGTCGCCACACCCAGGGTGAAGCCGGGCGGAAGAAGGGAAGCCAGATCCTTGGCGGAAGCGTTCATCGACGGGGACCTCTATGTAGTTTCGGTGGTTGGTTGACTGATCTTAGGCTCCCCCGGGGGTGAGCGCCACGACCCTGGCCGTTTGACGGACGCGATGCCAACGGCCACTGTTGATCGGTGCACGTGAAAATTGAACAGGGCGTCAACCGCCGGCCGCCGGCGCCGCCCAGCCCCGGCCGGCAGGCGGCAGCCCTTCTTTGCTTCCTGGCGGTTTCCCATGGGGTGTCCTTCGTGGCGTCGCTGGTCATTATCGGCAACGCCGGCGGCTGGTACGCGGCGGCAGAGAAAGCTCCTTGGACTCCGCCGGGCTGGGCCTTCGGAGCGGTCTGGACGGTGCTCTACACGACCATGGCAGTGGCGGCGTGGCTGGTCTGGCGCCGGGGAACAGGACTTCGCTCCGGGCGCGGCCGGGGGGCCATGACCGTCTACGCCATCCTGCTGCTCGTCAACCTCGCCTGGGCGCCCCTGTTCTTCGGCATGTACCCCATGGCCGGCGGGGCCGCGCTCTGGCTGGCCCTGCTGCTCATCGCCGTCCATACGGTGGCTGCCGCCGTCACGGTGGTCCGGTTCGGCCTGATCAGCCGGGCGGCGGGACTGCTCATGCTGCCGTACCTCTCCTGGATCGTGTTCTCGCTGAGCCTGAACGCCTATGCCGCCGCCAGCAACTGATCCCAAGTGTTTCCCGGTCACGGCCCGGGTTCCCAGCGGACGGGGAGCACGCGCACAAGGGGATCCCGACGCCGGATGATGTGCACCGGGATGTCGCGGCTGCCTTGGCCGGCATGGTCGTTCCGGTGATGGAAGGTGTCGTCCTCGACGGCGGGACGCCAGCCGCCGGCGTCGTAGTCCGCCCGGCTCCTGGCGTCCCGCAGCACGGCGAAAGCGTGCAGGATGGCGCCGACATCGGGAGGGTCGGGGTCAGACTGGCCGACGTCGGGATGGTGCCGGCGCATCAGCGCCCGGAAGGCGCGGCCAATCTCCTGCCGGCCCGCCTCCGGCGAGACGTGCAATAGCGCGTAGTAGCCTCGGGGATCAGGGTTCCTGCCGGCCATGGTCGGTCTCCGTTGCCTGCAGCCGGAGCCGGAGCGACGCTGCGGGCGCCGCGCCGGCCCGGGGGCTACTTCCCGATCTCCTGCATCTTGTCCTGCGAACGGGTGACTTCAATCTTCCGCGGCTTGGCGGCCTCCGCCACCGGGATGCGGAGCGTCAGGACGCCGTCGGCGTAGTTTGCCTTGACGTCCTCCGTGTCCAGGGTGTCGCCGAGGATCAGCTGGCGGCTGAACACTCCACGGGGGCGCTCCGAGACCGTCAGTTCCACGTCGGGCCGCGCCGGGTCCCGCCGTTCCGCCCGGACCGTCAGGACGTTGCGCTCAATGTCGAGTCCGATCGAGTCGACATTGACGCCCGGAAGATCGAACGCGACGACGAATACGCCGTCTTCCTGCCACGCGTCCATGGGCATGGGCGCCGGGCGTGCCACCGTCCCGAACACCTGCTGCGCAAGCCGGTCGAAGTCACGGAACGGGTCCGTCCGAATCAACATCATTTCCCACTCCTTCAGCGAGACTTGATCTGCATTCCTTCTACAGCCCACCACAATTTTTGTGTGGTAGTGGGTATAGATTTTTTATAGCACCGGTGAAACACTGATGCAAGGGAATTTCCGGAACGGGAGGAAGACCATGGCGGACCGAGGCGCGAATTCAGGCCTGTACGCCATCTCGGTGGTGGCGCAGCTGGTGGGCACGGGGCAGCAGAATATCCGGCTCTACGAGCGCCGGGGGCTCCTCGCGCCGGACCGCACTGCGGGTGGCACCCGGCAATACAGCGACGCAGACCTTGTGGTGCTGCGGCGGATCGGCCAACTCCTGGCAGAGGGGCTTAACCTGGCCGGCGTGGCCAAGGTGATGGAACTCGAGGCCGCCAACGCCCGGCTGCGGACCGAACTCAAGCGGGCGCGCAGCCGCTGACGGTGCTCAGTCCTGGCTGGTGTCGGCGGTGGAGAGCGTCCCGGTGACCTGTTCGCCCGGAATCCGCGCCGTCCGCCAGGTGTCCAGCGCAATGACGCCGCCCAGGATCACGAGCGAGATCGAGAAGGCGCCCAGGGCATCGGTCATCCAGTGGTAGCCGAGGTAGAGGCGGCTGACGGCGGCGAAGAAGATGCCGATCCCCGCCACGATGAAGGCGATGACAGCGGACATGGGGTTCTTCCGGCGCGAAAAGACCAGATACGTGGTGACCAGCAGGAAGTCGCACGCGCCAAGGACGTGGCCGGACGGAAACGAGAACGTGGAGTCGGCGCCGAAGAGCATGAGGTCGATCGGAGGCCGGTGGCGTTCGACGATGTGGCCGATGACCTGCGCCAGAATGACGCCGGTCAGCATGGCGCCGGCCAGGAGCATCGGCCGCCAGGCGTGCTTGGCGAGCAGGCCCCAGGCCACCGTCACGATTAGGACGATGATTGGCAGGCCGATAGGGCCGAAGATGATCGCAAGGATGATCATGATGATGGTGGTGGGTTCCGCGCGCAGGGTCAGGAGCCAGGTCCGCACGGGCTCATCCGCCGCCGAGATGCCGCCGTGCTGCAGGACTCCGGCGAGGATTACCACGAACAGCACGGCGCCCGCGATCATCAGGACGACGGCGGTCCGGTAGAGATTCCGGCGCGCCGTCACGCTCATGAAGCGCTCCTCCACGACGAACTTTTCGTGGAAGGTCCGCCACCGTCCCTGGGGTTTGCCTGCTTGAGCCTGTGCCATGTCGCTGTGCCGCCTTTGCGCCGTGTTGTGGATGGTCCCCGTTGAAGATTATCCCTGTTATTCACCGGGCGGCGGGCACATCGGCCGCCCGGGCTTCCCGCGGCAGGGTCCCGGTCCGGCGGCCGGTTGCGTAAACCGCCGGCCGGACAGGGCAGGGCCTTGCTGTGAGCCGCTTCACAGTGTAGCCTCCAACACAACTTGTGATGCTTATAAAGCAACTCTTAGGAATCAATGATGAGCTGGATGGAGAACGACATGGTCGAGGAAAAGCCTGACGGCGCCGGCGCAGGGCGGAACCGCGGCAAGGTCACGGACGTGGAGACCTACGGCATTGAGCGGATCCCCGAAAAGGACCGCAATGCCAGCGCCTTTGACTTGTTCAGGGTTTCGTTCGGCGGTGCCAACACCTTTGCCACCGCCTTCCTGGGCGCATTTCCGATCCTGTTCGGCCTGTCGTTCTGGCAGGGGCTCGCCGCGACGGTGACGGGCCTGGTTGTCGGCGCCCTCCTGCTGGCGCCCATGGCCGTCTTTGGCCCCACGAACGGAACCAACAACGCGGTGTCCTCCTCCGCCCACCTGGGCGTGCACGGCCGGGTGGTCGGGTCATTCCTGTCACTGCTGACCGCGCTGGCATTTTTCTCCATCTCGGTCTGGAGCTCCGGCGATGCCCTGGTCGGCGGGCTGAACCGGCTGGTCGGCCTGCCGCAGGACATGGGCTCGTTCGCCGTCGCCTACGGCCTCTTCGGTGGACTCGTTCTGGTGGTCTGCGTCTACGGGTTCAAGTTCATGCTGCTGGTGAACAAGATTGCCGTCACCGCGGCCACCCTGCTGTTCGTTGTCGGCTTCATCGCCTTCGCGGGCGACCTCAACCTGAACTTCGAGGGTGCCTTCGGAACCGGATTCGACGGCGTCGGCGTCGCAGGGTTCATCCCGGCGTTCATCGGCGCGGCCCTGATCGTCATGTCCAACCCCATCTCCTTCGGCGCGTTCCTGGGCGACTGGGCGCGCTACATCCCGACCGCCACCCCGAAGCGCAAGGTCATGGGCGCGGCGCTGCTGGCCCAGCTGGCCACCCTTATTCCGTTCGTCTTTGGCCTGGCCACGGCGTCCATCATCGCCACCAAGGCGCCGGAATTCATGGACCCGGCGGCGCCGAACTACGTCGGCGGCCTGCTGGCGGTCTCCCCCGCCTGGTACTTCATCCCGCTCTGCGCCATCGCCCTGATCGGCGGCATGTCCACCGGGGCGTCCTCGCTGTACGGGACCGGCCTTGACTTCAGCAGCGTCTTCCCGAGGTTCAACCGGGTCCAGGCCACCCTGTTCATCGGGGTCCTGGCGATCGCCTTCATCTTCGCCGGCCGCTTCGCCTTCAACCTCGTCCAGAGCATTTCCACGTTCGCCACCCTGATCGTGACCTGCACCGCGCCCTGGATGGTGGTGATGATCATCGGTTTCATCACCCGCCGCGGCTGGTACGACGCCGATGCCCTCCAGGTGTTCAACCGGCGCCAGACCGGCGGACGGTACTGGTTCAACCACGGCTGGAACCTGCGCGGCATGGCGGCCTGGCTGGTCAGCGCCGGCGCCGGGTTGAGCATGGTGAACATGCCCGGCCAGTTCCAGGGGCCCCTGGGCAACCTGGCCGGCGGTGTGGACATCAGTCTGCCGGCATCGCTGGGGCTTGCAGCCGTCCTCTACCTCGGGCTGCTGTGGATCTTCCCGGAGCCGCGCGGAGTGTTCCCGGCCGCCGGGCCGCGCTGGATCCCCGCGAAGGACACCCCGGTGCCGCCGGTCATCGATGCGGCTGGAAACACGGTCGCCGCCGGAACACCGGAGGCAGCCGCGCCGGACCTGCACGGCGACTTCGACACGGAACTGGTGGGCCAGCGGTGACGTGGTTCGATCTCAGCGTCCCGCTGCGCACGGGAATGCCTGTCTATCCCGGCGACCCGGAGGTCCGGATCGCATCGGCACTGACCGTGGAGGCCGACGGCGCCAACGTGCTCTCGCTCGGACTGGGCTCCCATTCGGGTACCCACGCCGACGCACCGCTGCATGTGGGCAACGGCTGGGCAGCTTTGGACGAATTGCCGCTGTCCCTTTTCGGCGGCGTCGCCGAAATCGTGGACGTCCGGGACGTGGCCCGCGGCGGCGCCATCACCGCCGCGCACTTGGCGGGAATCGCCCCGGCGGGCTCAGCCGGGGAGCCAGGGAAACCCGGGTATCCGGGCAGTCCAGAGAAGATCCTCCTGCTGCACACCGGCTGCGCTGCGGCGTGGGGAACGGAGGAGTACCTCAAGCACCCGTGGCTGGAGGCTGCGGCGGCGCAACTGATCGTGGACCGCGGCTACCGCGCCGTAGGCCTGGATGCCCTCAGCGTGGATCCCACCTCCCCCGGCGCCACGCACGGCGACCAGCAGGGCAACCAGGACGGCGGCCCGGCCGGCGGCGGTTTCCCCGCCCACGACATTCTGGCCGGGAACGGCTGCATCATCGTGGAAAACCTCACCGGACTGGAGCAGGTCCAGCGGGCCACAGACGCAGGATCCGACGTCGAGCTCTTCCTCTTTCCCCTCCGTATCCCCGGGGCCGACGGCGCCCCGATCCGGGCCGTGGCCCGGCCGCTGCCGGCAGCGGCGCTGCGGCCGGCAGCGCCCCGCGACCTCAGCCGCGAAGAGGTCCAGGAGGCAGCCGACCGCCTGGTCGCCGCCTTCGCCGCCACGGACACCGAGGCCTACTTTGCGGCCTTCAGCCCGGAGGCGACCTTCATCTTCCATCCGGAAGCCCAGCGCCTTGGGTCCCGCTCCGCCTACCGCACCCTGTGGGACAGCTGGCTCGCCGGTGGCTGGCGTGTGCTCGAATGCCGGAGCAGCGAGCAGGATATCCAGCTCCTCGGGGCTACCGCGGTGTTTTCACACCGCGTGGCCACGACGGTCCGGGTTGACCGGGACGGTGGCCGCGATACGAGCGATGAACGGGAGACCATCATCTTCTCCCGCGCCCCCGACGGCGGCATTGTTTGCATGCACGAGCATCTTTCGGCCTGCCCGCAGTGATGCCGGGTGATTAGACTCACTGGGACCACCCGGGCCTGGGTGGATCTGCAGGTCAGCCGCCCGGGCCGCAATGTGCGGGCATTTGGCGTCCGCACGGGCCACGCGCTCATGCGGCGTGGTGATTTGACGGGCCAATAAATATGACGTTACTGTTCCTGAATCCATTGGGGCCGACTAGAAGTACTCCAAGAAAGACAGAGCGATGACCACCATTACCGAGCCCATTGAGATCCAGGTCGACAACCGGCGCGTGCTCGACGACCGACTCAACGACGCCGTCCGCGGGCTGCAGCAGCTCGCCATGACAACCGGGACGCACGGCATTTTGCTCACGCGGCACAAGCCGGGCCACTACACCGCGGCCCTCTCCGACCAGGTCCCCTTCGGCATGACCCGGGAACAGGTTCACTAAGCAACCAGCACACCGGACGCTGAGAGCCGGACTCAAAAGAGCCAGGTCCCGGGCGGCTGAGCATCGACTCGCCGCCCGGGACCTTTTTGGTGCTTAAGGCACTGCCAGCCGCCAGTGCCGGTTACCTGTCGTGGCCGGGTTACCAGTCATGGACGGTGCCGTCGACGAGGCGGTTGTAGGGCAGGTAGGCCTGCTGGTAGGGGAACGCGGCGGCGGCTTCTTCGTTGAATTCGACGCCGATGCCGGGCTTGTCGCCGGGGTGCAGGTAGCCGTCGACGAAGGTCATGGATTGTTCGAAGACCTCGTTGGTTTTGTCCGAGTGCTGCATGTATTCCTGGATGCCGTAGTTGTGGATCGCCAGGCCCACGTGCAGCTGCGCGGCGAACCCGACCGGGGAGATGTCGGTGGGGCCGTGGAAGCCGGACTTGATCTGGTACTGCGCGGCGTAGTCCATCACCTTCTTCAGCGGGCTGATCCCGCCGAAGTGGGTGGAGGCTGCCCGCACGTAGTCGATCAGCTGTTCCTTGATCAGGGCCTGGTAGTCGTAGACGGTGTTGAAGATTTCCCCGATCGCGAGCGGGGTGGTGGTGTGCGCCCGGACCAGGCGGAGGGCTTCCTGGTTTTCGGCCGGGGTGCAGTCCTCGAGCCAGAACAGGTCGTAGGGTTCGAGCGCCTTGCCCAGCTTCGCGGCCTGGATCGGGGTCATCCGGTGGTGCCCGTCGTGCAGCAACGGGATGTCCGGGCCGAACTCGTTGCGCACGGCCTCGAACACGGTGGGCAGGTGGCGGAGGTAGGCGCGGGTGTCCCAGTCCTCTTCCTGCGGGAACGCGCCGCGTCCGGCCGGTTCGTAGTCGTAGCGTTCCCCGGAGGCCTGGGCCTGGGCCGCGACGCCGTAGACGGCCTTGATCCCGGGCACGGCGGTCTGGATCCGGATCGACTTGTAGCCGAGCTCCAGGTGCTCACGGACCGAATCGAACAGCGAGGGCAGGTCCGCGCCGGAGGCGTGCCCGTAGGCGCGCAGCCCGTTCCGGGACGCCCCGCCCAGGAGCTGGTAGACCGGCATCCCGGCGAGTTTGCCCTTGATGTCCCACAGCGCCATGTCCACGGCCGCGATCGCGGCCATCGTGACCGGGCCGCGGCGCCAGTACGAGGACCGGTACAGGAACTGCCAGGTGTCCTCGATCCGGTGCGGGTCCTTGCCGATCAGCAGCTGCGCGACGTGCTCCTTCAAATAGGCGGCCACGGCGAGCTCGCGCCCGTTCAGGGTCGCGTCCCCGATCCCGGTCACGCCGTCCTCGGTGGTGATCCGCAGGGTCACGAAATTCCGGGAGGGGCTGGTGACGAACACTTCAGCGGCAATGATTTTCACAACAGGTCCTTTTCTGCTCTTACAGGGGGTGTCTTAGTTGCCCGGCGCCAGCGGGAACGGTGGGAGCGCCGCCGGCGGCGCCGGACGGCCGGACGCCGGCCGAAGAACCGTCAACGCCGGTACGGCGGGCTTAAAGCGGGGGCTTAGCGCTGGGTGGTTCCGCCCGGCGTGGTCCCGAGCAGTGCCAGCTCCGCACGGCCGGGCAGGCCTTCCCAGTCCCCCGCGGTGCTGACGGCGAAGGCTCCCGCCAGGGCGCCGCGCTGCAGGCGGCCGGCGACGTCGGCGCCGTCGAGCAGGGCGGACAGGTAGCCGGCGGTGAAGGCATCCCCGGCGCCCACGGTATCGATGCTGGTCACAGGCACGGCGGGCACTTCCCACCGCCCGTCGGCGGTGTGGACACCGGCACCGGCGGCGCCGCGCTTGACCACGACTTCGCGGACGCCGCGCTCCAGCAGTTCGGCGGCCATGGCTGTTTCGGCGGCATCTGCATCTGTATCGGCATCGCCGGGGTGCGGTGATCCCTCCGGGCCAGCTCCCACCGGGGCCGCGACCAGCCCGAGCTCATCGTCGGAGGCGATCACGATGCTGGCGTGCCGGGCAAGCGGCGTGAGCGCGGCGCGGGCCTCCTCCCGGGTCCAGAGCTTGCTGCGGTAATTGACGTCGAGGGAGACCTCCATGCCTTCGGCGGCGGCGCGCTCGGCCGCGTAATCCACGGCCTTGCGGGCGTCGGGGCTGAGGGCGGCGGTGATGCCGGTCAGATGCAGGATCCGGGCCCCTGCCGCCAGGGCACGGTCCAGGTCCTCCCGGCCGAGGGTGGACCCGGCGGATCCGGCGCGGTAGTAGAAGGCCCGGGTGACATCCGCGGTGCGCTGTTCAAGGAACATCACCCCGGTGTTCCTTGCCGCGTCAATCCGGTGCCGCAGCCCGATTCCCTCGGCGCGCAGCTGCCGCAGAATGTACTCCCCGTGCGGGTCGGCGCCGACAACCCCGGCCCAGGTGACGCTGTGCCCGAGCCGGGCGACCCCGACGGCCACGTTCGATTCGGCCCCGGCCACGTGCATGCCGAGGCTGCCGCCGGCGGACAGCGGGCCGGTGGACCGCAGCGAGACCATGGACTCGCCAAACGTCAGCAGGTCGACGCCCTCCCCGGCCAAAGCCGGGCCGACGGCGGCCATCACCGCAGGCTCTCCGCGCGCGGGCGGCCGAACCCGGCGGCCAGGGTCACGAAACCGCGGGCCCGCTCCCGCATCGGGGCGAGGTCGCCGCCGGAGCCGGCATCGCCGAACAGCGGTCCGCCGAGCCCCACGGCAATGGCGCCGGCTTCCCAGTAGCCCTCGGCTTCATCCAGCCCGACGCCGCCGACGGCGACGAACGGGATCCCGGGGAACGGGTCGCGGAGTGCCTTGAGGTAGCCCGGACCGCCGATGGAAGCGGGGAAGAGCTTGACGGCCGTGGCGCCGCGGTTCATGGCTTCGTGGGCCTCGCTGGGTGTCAGCGCACCGGCGAGCACAGGCAGTGCCAGCCGGGCCGACTCGGCAATCGACTCTGCCAGCGACGGGGTCACCATGAACTGGCCGCCCGCCTCGGCGACGCGGGCAACGTCCTGGGCCGTCAGCACCGTTCCGGCACCGACGAAGCAGCCCGCGGGGGCGGCCGCGCGGACTTCCCGGATGGCTTCAAGGGCCCGGGGTGTGGTGAGCGCTATTTCGACATACCGGAAGCCCTCCTCCATCGCCGCGAGGGCTGCCTTCGCGGCGGCCGCGCCGTCCGTGCCGCGCACAATGGCCACCAGCCGGCTTTCCTGGATCCCGGCCAGCAGCAGTTCGGGCGTCAGGGTGTTCTCCATGTCAGGCTTCTCCTTCAAGGCAAATACGTCGGGGCAAATACGTCGGGGCAACAGGTCCGGTCCCAGCGTTCCGGCGTTCACCACTCGGCGAAGGCGCCGTCGGGGTGCCGCCAGACGGGACCGCGCCAGGCATGCCCGCGCTTGTCCGCGGCCCGGACTACGGCCTCGTCGATCTCGATGCCCAGGCCCGGGCCGGTGAGCCGTTCGATGTGTCCGTCCACGAACTTCAGCGGGGACTTGTCCACCACGTAGTCCAGGACTTCGGCGCCCTGGTTGTAGTGGATGCCGATGCTTTGCTCCTGGATCAGGAAGTTGGGCGTCGCGAAGCCCACCTGCAGGCAGGCGGCGAGCGCCAGCGGGCCCAGCGGGCAGTGCGGGGCGAGCTGGACCTCGTAGATTTCGGCGAGCGAGGCGATTTTGCGGACCTCGGTGATGCCGCCGGCGTGGGAGAGGTCCGGCTGGGCCACGGCGATGCCGGCCTGCAGCGCGGGCAGGAATTCCTGCCGGCTGTAGAGCCGCTCACCGGTGGAGACCGGCGTCGTCGTGGAGGACGTGAACTCGCGCAGCAGGTGCGTGTTTTCCGGGACCACCGGCTCTTCGAGGAAGAACGGCCGGTACGGTTCCAGCAGCGGCGCCACCCGGCGGACGTTGGCGAGGCTGAAGCGGCCGTGGAAGTCCACGGCGACGTCGCGGTGGTCGCCGAGGACCTCGCGGGCGGCGGCGACGCGGCGGACGACGCCGTCGAGCTCGGCCACGGAGGCGATGGGGCTCATCCTGCCGCTGGCGTTCATCTTGACCGCCGTCAGGCCGACCTCCAGCTGCGCGCTGATCTGGTCCGCCACCTCATTGGGCTCATCCCCGCCCACCCAGCCGTACATCCGGATCCGGTCCCGGACATGGCCGCCGAGCAGCTGGTGCACGGGCGTGTTGAAGTGCTTGCCCGCGATGTCCCAGAGCGCCTGGTCCAGGCCGGACACGGCGCTGGCCAGGATCGGCCCGCCGCGGTAGAAGGACCCCTTGGTCATGACCTGCCAGTGGTCCTCGATCCGCAGCGCATCGTTGCCTATGAGCAGCTCCGAGAGCTGGTCGACGGCGGTGCGTACGGTTTCGCTGCGGCCTTCGCAGCTCGCCTCGCCCCAGCCGACGATCCCGCTCTCGGTCTCGACCCGGACGAAGAGCCAGCGCGGCGCGACGAGGAACGTTTCAATCCTGCTGATGAGTGTCATCTGTTGCCTAGCCCTTGGTCGCGCCGGCGGTCATGCCGGAGACGATGTACTTCTGCGTGAAGAGCGCAATGATCATGATCGGAATGGTGACCACGGTGGCGGCCGCCATGAGTCCGCCCCAGTCGATGCTGGCGTAGGAGACGAAGTCGAAGATCGCGACCGGCAGGGTCTTGGTCTTGGAGCCGGAGAGCACCAGGGCGAACATGAAGTTGTTCCACGAGAAGATGAAGGACAGGATGCCGGCGGTGGCCATGCCGGCGACGGAGAGCGGCAGGGTGATGCGGCGGAAGGCGCCGATCGGGGTGAGGCCGTCCACTTGGGCCGACTCCTCCAGCTCCAGCGGCAGGGAATCGAAGTAGCTCATCATGATGTACACGATCAGCGGCAGCGCGACGAACATGTGGCTGAGGATCAGCACCTCGAAGCCGCCCACCATCTTCAGGTTGGAGAAGACGTAGTACCAGGGCACCAGCAGGGAAACGCCGGGGATGACACGGGCCATCAGGACCACAAGGGCCGAGCGGTGCATCGTGAACCGGCTCATGGCGTAGGCGGCGGGCACGCCCAGGACCAGCGACAGGGCAGTGGAGACGAAGGCCACCCAGAAGCTGTTGAAGATGAAGACGAAGTAGTTGTTCCGCTGCAGCACATTGGCGTAGTTCTCGAACGTGGGGGTGAACAGGAACGACTTGCCGGTGTCGTAGATGTCCACGTTGGTCTTGAGGGATGCCAGCAGCATCCAGAACAGCGGGGCGATCAGGAACAGCACCACGGCCACCAGTGCCGCCACGCGGAACACCTTGTACGCGCGGGTGCCCAGCGGCTTCCGGGGGCGCGGCGCGATCTTGGCCGGCACGGCGGCGACCGTTTGGGGTTCGGTGTTTTCGGACACTACGGTCATTTGCTTACCGCTTTCTTGCGCATGGTCAGCAGCCACATGGAGCCGATGATGATCATGAAGAACAGGATCAGCACCGCGGAGGAGAGCCCGTACTGGTTGTAGTCGAAGCTCAGCCCGTAGGCGTAGACGTTGAGCGTTTCCACTTCGTGGAAGGACCCGCCGCCCTTGCCCTTGGTGGCGTAGAGGATGTCGAAGGTCTTCAGGGCGTCGATGCCCCGGAGCAGGATGGCGACGATCACGGTCGGCATCATGAGGGGCAGCGTGATGAAGAAAAAGCGCTGGAAGGCGTTGGCGCCGTCCATCCGGGCCGCCTCGTCGGGTTCCTCGGAGAGCGAGGTCAGTCCGGCCAGGAGGATCAGGACCACCATGGGGGTCCACTGCCACACGTCCATGAAGATGGTGGTGCCGAGCGCCGTGTCCTGGCCGGAGAGCCAGGGCTGGCCGGGAATCCCGACCATGCCGAGCAGCTGGTTGACGAAGCCGATGTTGGGATCGAAGATCAGCCGCCACATCATGCCGACGGCCACGGGAGTGGCGACGAGCGGGAGCAGGATGGCCACGCGGACCCATTTTTCGCCGCGGAACGGGCGCCACAGCAGCAGCGCAATGCACATGCCGAGGACCACTTCGCAGACAAGTGCAACGCCGGTGAAGCTCAGCGTGCGGCCGACGGCGGGCCAGAAGCGTTCGACGTCGGAGAGGACCGTGAGGTAGTTCTGCACGCCGACAAACTCGGAGGCCGCCCGGACGGAGCCCTGTGAATCGGTCAGGCTCAGGTACAGGGTCCAGCCGAGGGGGAAGACGATCAGGACGCCGACAAAGATCATGGCGGGGGCGGCGAAGAGCCATTTGCGGTGCCGGTTGGCCCAGCCGGAGAAGTTCTCGCGTGCACCGGGGGTGCGGGCGCCCTTACGGCCGGACGGCGGCTGGGTCTGGGCGCTGCGGGGAGTGGTCAATACAGACATGGTTCACCTAAGGAGTTGGGGGTGAAGTGAAAAGCTGGCCGCGGCGGGACGGCATCGGACCGCCGTCCCGCCGGGCTGTTTGGTGCTCAGGCGCAGTGCTCAGGCGCGAAGCCTGGCTGGCGCGCTGGGGCGTTACTTCTTTTCGCTGTCCAGGAACTTCTGGAAGGCGTCGTGCGCCGTGTCGGCTGCGGCGGACGAGTCAGAGCCGGTGATGGTGGCGACGATCGGGCCGCCCACGATTTCGCGGGCCTTGCCTACGGTGACAACCTGGGGACGGTCGTGCCCGACGCCGTTCTTGGCGCTGGCGGAGATGGCCTCGGCGAGGTCCTTCGGGTAGGTGGAGGTGCCGGCCTGGTCAGCCCAGACCGACGCGCGGGGTCCGGGGACTCCGGCCTTCTGTGCCTCGAGGGTGCGTTCCTTGCTGGTGGCCCACTGGATGAACTTCCAGGCGTTGTCCTGGTTGCTGGATGCCTGGTTGATGGCGAGGCCCCAGGACGGGATGTTGTACGGCTTCGAACCGGCGGGGCCGGCGGGCAGTGCGGCGAAGCCGACGGTGTCGGCGACCTTGGACTTGGCCGGGTCGGTGGCGTTCTTGTAGAGCGAGTCGGCCTCCGTGTAGAAGGCGGCCTTGCCCTGGGTGAAGATCGCCATTGCCTCGGGCCAGCTCATGTCGGTGCTGACGTTGTCGGGGCCATAGTTCTTGATCAGGCCGCCGTAGAACGCGTAGGCCTTCTTCGCGGCGTCGGAGTTGACGGCGGACTTGCCGCTGGCGTCGGTGAAGTCGCCGCCGAAGCTGTACAGGAAGCTGGAGAACTGGGTGACGGCGGCGGACTTGCCGGTGCGGGCCACGAAGCCGGCCGTGCCCGGGGAGGCAGCCTTGATGGCCTTGGCCGCGGCCTCGAGCTCGTCCATCGTCTTGGGAACCTCCAGGCCGGCGGCCTTCAGCAGGTCCTTGCGGTAGTAGAGGACTTCGCGCTCGGTGATGATCGGGACGCCGACCACCTTGCCGTCAGCGGTGGTGGCCTTGACCGGGCCCTCCTGGTAGTCCTTCCAGTCCCACGCGGCGTCCGAGGAGACCTTGGACGTCAGGTCCGCGAGGTAGCCGTTCTTCGCGAACGCCTTTCCTTCCTGGAGCGGGCGGTACATCATGACGTCGATCTCGTCGCTGCCGGCGTTGAGCTTGACGTTGTACTGGTCCGAGAGCTGGTCTTCGCCCAGCTGGGTCAGTTCGACCTTGAGTCCGCTGGACTTCTCGAATTCCGGAATGGCTGCCTTGATGCCCTCGGTCCAGACGTGGTTGGCGAGGGTGACCCGGACGGTGCCGGAGGTCTTGGCGTCGGCGCTGCCGCTGGCCCCGCCGCAGGCGGTCAGGCCCAGGGACAGGACGGCGGCGACGGCCGCGTACTTCGCAATTGAACGTCGCTTCATTACGACTTCCTTTGGTTTTCAGGGCTGGGCGTCTCTGTCCAGCCGGCTGCAAATGCATCTTTACATCTGCTCTGGAAGTGATCTTAGGTAAATAAAGCAGATTTATACAAGACCTTGTGGGCCGCCAGTATGATTTATTTATGAAAACTCCAAAGGCGGAGCCAACAGCAGACCTGCATGCCGTGCTGCTCCAGAACCTGGGGCTTGCCATCGCCGAAGGGACGCTGGCACCGCACTCGATCCTGCGCCTGGACGAGATCGAGGCCCGGCACAACGTCTCCCGGTCCGTGGTGCGGGAAGCCACCCGCGTGCTGTCCTCCAAGGGGATGCTGGAGTCGCGGCGGCGGCTGGGGACGGTGGTGCAGCCGGAGGAATCGTGGAACGCGTACGACCCGCAGGTAATCCGCTGGCGGCTGGCCTCGTCAAAGCGGCTGGAGCAGCTGCAGGCCCTGAACGAGCTCCGCGGGGCAATCGAACCGGCGGCCGCCCGGCTCGCTGCCGGGAGGGCTTCCTGGGATGCCGGCAGCGACCTCGTCTCGCTGGCCGCACGGCTGTGGGCATCCGGCCAGCGCGGAGACCGGGACGAGTTCCTGCGGCTCGACATCGAATTCCACGCGTCGGTACTCCGGGCCTCCGGCAACGCCATGTTCGCCCAGCTGCATAACCTGGTGACCGAGGTGCTGACCGGGCGCACCCAGCACGGACTCATGCCGCACTTGCCACACCACGAGGCCCTGCAGCTGCACGTCGATGTGGCCAGCGCTATTCAGCGCGGCGAGGCGGACGCCGCGCACGCCGCCATGAGCAGGATCGTGGAGCAGTCCACGGAGGAAATGGGCGACATCTGGTCCAGCTATCATGCCGGCGGCCCCGCCTCCCCCGAAGGGCAGCGCTTCCCCGAATGACAACGCGGGGACACTTCCGGCCCATCCCCGGACCGGCGCTAAGTGACCCCGCGTTGCCTTGTTAGCCCGTTGCCTGTTAGCGGCCGCCCTCGAGCTTCCGGCTGCGCTGTTCCTGGGCCATCGGCCCGTACGGATAGACGCCGACGCGCGGCCGGCTGGCCTCGGTCAGCCGCTCCGTCTCCTCCGCGGTGAGCCGCAGATCCGCGGCCGCGAGATTGTCCGCCAGCTGCGCGGTGGTGCGGGCGCCCAGGATCACCGAGGTGACCGCCGGCCGGTCCGCCAGCCAGGCCAGCGCCACCTGGGAGGGGCTCACGCCGTGGCGTCCGGCGGTCTGCTCCACCTCGGCAATCACGTCCCAGGTGCGCGGATCGGCGTTGCGGGCCTCCCAGGCCTCCATCCCCCGCTTCGGGTTTTCGCCCAGACGGGTGGCCCCGGCCGGCGGCTGGTCGCGCTTGTATTTGCCGGACAGCCACCCGCCGCCCAGCGGCGACCATGGCAGGAGCCCGATCCCGGCGTCGAGTGCGGCCGGCACAATTTCCGACTCGATCTCACGGACCAGCAGGCTGTACTGCGGCTGCAGCGTCACCGGGGCGCTCCAGCCATGGGCCTTCGCCACATGGACGGCCTTGGTCAACTGCCAGCCCAGGAAGTTGGAGAAGCCGTAGTAGGCGATTTTGCCGCTGGTGACGGCGTCGTGCAGGAACAGGAGGGTCTCCTCGAGGGGCGTGACAGGATCCCAGGCGTGCAGCTGGTAGAGATCGATCTGTTCTACGCCGAGCCGGCGCAGCGAGTCATCGAGTGCCCGGACCAGGTGCCGTCGGGAGGTTCCGACGTCGTTGGGGGCCTGGCCCATCGGGAAGCGGCCCTTCGTGGCCACCACCGCCCGGTCCCGGACCTCGGCCCGGTCCGCCAGCCACCGGCCGATGATTTCCTCCGACACCCCCGAGCTGTAGACGTCGGCGGTGTCGATGAAGTTGCCGCCCGCCGCGAAGTAGTCATCCAGGATCGCGCGGGATTGCTCCTCGGTGGCCTCGGCGCCAAAAGTCATGGTGCCCAGCGCATAGTTGGAGACGACGGCGCCGCTGTTGCCCAGGGTGCGGTATTGCATGGAGCTCCTCAAGTTGGGGTCAGTCTTCCGTGGGGGTGGTGCGCAGCGGGTGGTAGTTCCGCCAGGTGTGCTCCGGCGCGTAGCCCAGCAGCCGCTTGGCCTTGTCGATCGACAGCATGGTCTCGTGCTCGGCCAGGTCCTTGACCACTTTGACGTTCGGGAACACCTCGGCGGCCAGGCTTGCGCTGGAGCGGCTCATCACCGTGTCCTCGTTGGCGATGATGAACGCCTCGAACCCGGGCTTGCCGTGCTCCAGGGCGCGGGCCACGGCCTGGGCGCCGTCCCGGCCGTCAATGTAGCCCCAGAGATTCCATTTGCGCGCCCGCGCGTCGTGGTCGAAGGAGGGGAATTCCTCATAGTCCTCCGGGTCCATCACATTGGAGAACCGCAGGCCGGTGATGCTCAAGGCCGGGTCCCAGCGGGTCAGCTGGATGGCCATCTGCTCCTCAAGATGTTTGACCAGGGAGTACGTGCTTTCCGGCCGGGCGGGGTAGTCCTCATCGACCGGGATGTAGGGAGGGTCGACGTCGAAAGGCAGCCCCAGCACCGTCTCACTGGACGCGTAGACGATTTTCTTGATCCCGGCCCGCCGGGCAGCCTGGAACACGTTGTAGGTGGACTGCATGTTGTTCTCGAAGGTGGCGGCATCCGGGGCATGGCCCGGGGCAGGAATCGCGGCCAGGTGCACCACGGCGTCAAAGCCGGCATGGCGGTCCTCCAGGCCGAGGAACACGTCCACCACCTGGCCGTAGTTGCGCAGGTCCACCTCCGTGAAGCCGCGGCCGCGCACACCGGTGCGGTCCAGGTTGGTCACCTCGTGCCCGTCATCGCTGAGCCGCCGCACGACGTTTCGGCCCAGCTTTCCGCTTCCTCCGGTAACAGCAACTTTCATCAGGAACTCCTCGGGTGGCAGGCTCGGCTGGACGTCATGGTCCGGCCAATGGGGCCGGCACCTGCTCCGGTGCCGGCAATCACCGTTCCACCCTAAGCGGAGGCGGCCGCGGTGCCCAGCCCCGCGTGACTTTCGGCCCTAGGCAGTCCCGGGGGCAGGGGCAAGGCTGGGGACCATGAACGGTGATCAGCGCATTGTCGTGGGTGTGGACGGTTCGGAGTTTTCGACGACGGCGCTCCGCCTCGCCGGGCGCATGTCCACCGCTTTGAACATCCCGTTGGAAGTCATCACCTGCCTGGGAACTTCTGATTTCTTCCTGGCCTCCCACCTGCCCGAGGACAGAACGCCCACCCTCGATGAGCTGGAGGAGACCGCCGAACGCCTCGTGGACCAGGCACTGGAGCGGGCCTTCGGCGAATCGCGTCCGGAAGGACTTAACCGCTCGGTCAAGTTCGGGGCGCCCGCCAAGGTCCTCGTCGAGGAAAGCCAGCACGCCGAAATGCTCGTGGTGGGCCGGCGCGGCAAGGGCGGCTTCCTCCATCAGGTCATGGGCTCGGTGAGCGCGGCCGTCGCGGCCCACTCCCACTGCCCGGTGGTGGTGGTCGGGCCGGAATCGGACGACCCCAGGGGCCGGACCAGCGCATGAGGTCCCTCGCGTGAGCGGTCAGCACGTCCCCGGCCGGTTGCGCGGACCGCTCGCGGCGCTGGCCGCGGCATCGGCGGGCGCAGCCTACGTCCTGGCTGTCCGGCCGCGGCTCCTGCGCTGGGGGGCCACCACCCAGGAGGCCGCCGGCCCGCTCGCCGGGGACGAGATCGTGCCCGCCCCGCGCATGCAAAGCACCCGCGCGATCACTATTGCGGCCCCCGTGGCAGAGGTCTGGCCGTGGCTTGTCCAGATGGGCGCCGGGCGGGGCGGCTTCTACTCCTACGACTGGCTCGAACGCGGCGCGGGTCTGGGCATCCGGAGTGCGGACCGGATTCTCCCGGAGCTGCAGCGCCTGAAAGTTGGCGACGTCGTTCCGCTGTCACCCGACGGCGGCCTTCCGGTCCGGCTCATCCAGTCCGGGGCGGCGCTGGGGCTGGGCGGAACCATCGATCTGCGCACGGGGAGGATGTCGCCGGCAGGGGTCCGTCCCACCGGGCGCCGGCTGGACGTCGGCTGGACGTTCGTGTTGCGACCTGCCGGGCCCCAGGCCACCAGGCTGCTGTCCCGCACCCGCTACGACTTTTCGCCCCTGGCGGAGGGTCTGGCCCTGCGTGCACTGCTGGAACCGGTGCAGTTCCTGATGGAACGGCGGATGCTCCTGGGGATCCGGTCCAGGGCAGAGGGCCGCCGGAGCTAGGGTCCGCGGACTTCGTTGTCCCGGCCTTCCCCGGTTCTGGTCCCCTCAGACACCCGCGCCCCCTCAGACGCCCGCGGCCCGCGCGCCGGCACCGTTCGGCGGCAGCAGGTAGTCGATAAACCAGTCCCGCGCCAGGATGGCCGCCGCCGCGAGCGTGCCCGGTTCTTCAAACAAGTGCGTTGCCCCCTGCACGACGGCGAGCTGGCTGGGACTGCGCATCATCGCCTTCGCCCGGCGGTTCAGTTCCAGGACCTCGTGGTCCAGGCTCCCCACAATCAGGAGCGTGGGCGCCTTGACGGCGGACAACCGCGGGCCGGCGAGGTCGGGGCGGCCGCCGCGGGACACGACAGCCGCGATCCGCGCCGACGGCTCCGACGCCGCCCACAGCGCAGCCCCGGCTCCCGTGCTCGCACCGAAGTACCCCAGAGCGCAGGCCGTGTCCGCCCGGGTGGAAAGCCAGTCCGTGGCCGAGGACAGCCTGCGGGCCAGGAGTTCGATGTCAAAGACGTTGGCGCGGTGGCGCTCCTCCGCCGGCGTCAGCAGGTCCAGCAGCAGCGTGCCGAGACCGGCCTGCTGCAGGACGCCGGCCACGTACCGGTTCCGGGGGCTGTGGCGGCTGCTGCCGCTGCCATGGGCGAACAGCACCACGGCGCTGGCCGGCACCGGAAGGTGCAGCTGGGCCTGGAGCCGCACCCCGCGGGACGGGATCTCCACTTCCTCGTCGACGTCGGCGGGGTTGTCGGCGCGGGTCGCCGTCGAGGTCCAGAAAGGCGGCGGTGCGGCCTCGACGCGTTTGGCCGCAAGATCGAGCAGGCGCAGCACCTCGTCGTCGTCAGTCGGCGAGAAGTCCCGGTAGTGGTATCCGACGGCGGTGAACTGGCGCGGCGTCGCCAGGCAGACCACCTCGTCCGGTTCCGTCAGGTCGGCGAGGGTCTCGGCGGGGGCAACCGGAACGGCCAGGATCACGCGGGCCGCACCCTGTTTGCGGACGACCCGGCAGGCCACGCGGGCGGTGGAGCCGGTGGCGATCCCGTCGTCGACGATCACCGCGATGCGTCCGGTCAGGTCGTGCCGGGTCCGGCCCTTCCTGAACAGGACCACCCGGTTTTCCAGCACGCCGCGTTCGCGTTCTTCGACAGCCTGGAGTTCCTCACCGCTGACCCGCGCATGGGCCAGGACCTCCTCGTCCAGGACTTTGGCGCCGCCTTCACCGATTGCCCCCATGGCGAGCTCGGGCTGGTAGGGAAGCCCAAGTTTCCGCACCACAATCACGTCCAGGGGAGCATCCAGGGCGGCGGCGACTTCGAAGGCCACGGGCACGCCGCCGCGCGGCAGGCCCAGGACCACAATGTCCTGGCCACGCAATTCCGCCAGACGCCTGCCGAGCTGCCTGCCGGCGTCGACCCTGTCTTCAAAGATGCTCATGGGCTATGGCTTTCAAGTCGAAGCGTGGGCCATCGGCCATCAGTCGTGTGCTGCTGAAACTGGTGCGCTCCTACGGGTTCCCCTAACCCGAACAGGACCAGGTGGCCGCTGCCTCCAACTATCCGCCCGCGCCCGAAACCCTGTGAGGGCCTTTGTGCCCGAGTTTGCGTCGACGGCGCCAGCCCGGCCCACGGTGGACGAGCAGCGGCCTGGCCGCCGGGATGCTGAAGCGGGCGGCCCGGCGGGCAATGCGGTGGGTCTGGCCGCGGTGCCGGAGCGCCGCCGGCCCGCGTGAGACAGGCTGCTGGGCGGCCCGGGAGTAGAACCAGACTTTCGCTATTTCCACCAGCACCAGGTACACCACTGCCATCCCGAGCAAGGCGAGGAAGAACGGCACAGGCAGCGGATCGAAGCCCAGCACGCCGGCCAGGGGCGAGAACGGCAGGTATACCCCGAGGGCCACCACGCCCAGGGAGGCCCCGACCAGGCCCAGCGACGGCCTGCTCCGGAAGAAGGGCACGCGCCGGGTCCTGATGACGAAGATGATCAGCGTCTGCGTCACGATGGACTCGATGAACCAGCCGGCCCGGAATTCGCCCGGAACCGCGTCGAAGACGAAAAGCATGAGGGCGAAGGTCGCGAAGTCGAAGATGGAGCTGATGGGGCCAAACAGGAACATGAAACGCCGGATGAAGCCGATGTCCCAGTGCGATGGGGCCACCAGCTGTTCCTTGTCCACCCGGTCGCCCGGAATGGCCAGCTGGCCGGCATCGTAGAGCAGGTTGTTGAGCAGAATCTGGCCCGGCAGCATCGGCAGGAAACTCAACACCACGGAGGCCGTGGCCGCGCTGAACATGTTGCCGAAGTTGCTGGACGTGCCCATGAGAACGTACTTGATGGTGTTGGCGAAGATCCGCCGGCCTTCCATGACGCCCTCGGCCAACACCCCCAGGTCTTTGTCGAGCAGCACGACGTCGGCGGCGTCCTTGGCGACGTCGGTGGCGCTGTCGACCGAGATGCCGATGTCCGCGGCATGCAGTGCAAGGGCGTCGTTGACGCCGTCGCCCATGAACCCGACGGCGCCGCCGCTTAGCCGCAGCAGCCGGATGATCCGAGCCTTCTGTTCCGGCGACACGCGGGCGAAGATGCTCGCCTCCCGTGCGGCGGCGGCCAGCTCCGGATCGGACATGGCCTCCACGGCAGCGCCGCTGAGCGTCCCGCCGGAGAGCACGCCGAGTTCGTCACAGACCTTTTCGGCGACCCTGGCGTTGTCGCCGGTGGCGATCTTGACCGTAATGCCGAGCGCTTCGAGCTGGTCAAGGGAGGCCCGTGCATTGGCTTTGGGCCGGTCCAGGAAGATGAGGAAACCGGCAAGGACCAGATCCTTCTCGTCGGGCGGCGTCAGGTCCTCCAGGCCGCCCGCGGGTCGCGTTCCGACAGCCACCACCCGGGATCCGGCGTCGAACTGCTTGTCCAGCATCGCCTGCACGTCCGCCGGCGTGCCCACGCAGAGGGCCAGGACATCTTCCGGCGAGCCTTTTGTGATGATGCGGGCAGGTCCGTTCGCTTCGCGCACCAGCACGCTGGTCCGGCGGCGCTGGTGGTCGAAGTCTATGACGTCCAGCCGTTCGTAGCGCTCCGGCCGGAAGCCCGCCGCGTCGGGTGATTCCCAGAGTGCGGCATCCAAGGGGTTCAGGCCAACCGTAGAGAGCCTCGCCTCGGCGTATTCGGCCTCTGTCGCCAGCAGTCCGAGCGTGAGCAGCTCAGCGGGCTCGATGCCCGCGCCGACGGGCAGCGCGGCGGTGAAGCTGATCCGGCCCTCGGTCAGCGTCCCGGTCTTATCCGTGACCAGGATGTCCATGTCGCCCAGGTCCTCGATGCAGACCAGGCGTTTCACCAGGACCTTGCGCCGGGCCAGTTGCCGGGTGCCCGTGGCCAGGCTGGTGCTGACCACCGCGGGCAGCAGCTGCGGAGTGATGCCGACCGCGATCGCCAGGGAGAACAGCAGGGATTCGATCACGGGCCGGTGCAGCAGCAGGTTTGCGACGAAGATGAGCGAGCTCAGTCCGATGGCCACCTGCAGCAGCAGGAAGGAGAACCGTTTGAGGCCCAGCTGGAACTCGGTCTGCGGCTGCCGTTCGCCCAGGCCCAGTGCAATCCGGCCGAATTCCGCCCGGCCTCCGGTGGCGACCACCACCGCCGTGCAGCTGCCGGACTGGAGCACGGTCCCCATGAAGACGCAGCTGGTCAGGTCCGCCAGCGGGGCATCCTGCGGCACGGGCGCAGGATCCTTGGCGACCGGCAGCGATTCCCCGGTCAGGATGCTTTCATCACACAGGAGATCCTTGGCCGTCAGCACCCGCATGTCCGCCGGAATGATCGCGCCGATCCCCAGGTGGACGACGTCGCCGGGCACCAGCGCGGTGACGTCGATTTCGCCCGGACTTCCGTCGCGGACGACGACGGCGCGGTGCGTGACGCGGGAATGCAAGGCCTCCGCAGCGCGTTCGGCCCGGTATTCGTTGCTGAACCCCAGCCCGACGCTGACCAACAGGATCACGCCGATGACGATCGCGTTCGTGGCGTCCCCGAGAAACAGTGAAAGCCCGGCGGTGATGAGCAGGAGGAGCAGGATGGGGCTGGCCAGCTGCCGGCCCAGCACCGACCACCCGCTGGCCATGTGGGTCCGCACCGCATTCGGCCCTATTTCCGTCAGGCGCCTGCCCGCTTCGGCACCTGTCAGTCCGTTCCCGCCCGAGCCCAGCTCGTCCAACACGGCGGCAACGGGCCGGCCCGCGGCGCGGGCGATCGCCAGCGGGGCGGAGGGTGAGTCCTTGACGTCCAGCTCTGGCATACGGAATCCGTTCGCGACATTTCGCCTAAGGCACAGCTTATGCCCGGGACGAACGGTTCAGGAGCCGTCGGGTCCGGAGCCCGTGTGGAACCTGCGTTTCCCGGATGTATATACTCTCCCGGTACGGTTTTGCAGCGAGCCGTTGGATTGTTCTTCGATCCGGCCGCTGCCGTATCCGCCCCTTGCCGCGGTGGGAAGCACAGCCGGGTCGTCTTGACCTGAGTGAAACGGCACAACAGATAAGTGGTCAGCGAGTCAACCGCAAATTCAATAAACCAGCAGCTGCATGAACTGGTGCTCAGCAGCTCCGACGTCGAGGATTTCCTCTGGGAGCTGGCCCGCGTATCCGCGCGCAGCCTGTCCGAGCCAGGGGACGAGATCCTGTGCGGCATCACGCTCCTTCGGGAAAAGAAGGCGGCCACCGTCGCGAGCAGCAGCCCCGCCGCGCAGGCCATGGACGAAATCCAGTACACCTTCGGTGACGGCCCTTGCATGACGGCTTCCCGGGAACAGGTAACCGTCCACGTTGAGGACCTTGAACTCGATGGCCGTTGGCCGGAGTACGCCGCGGCGGTGCGGGGGCACGGCTTCCGGTCGATCCTGGCGCTGCCGTTCCTGCTGGAAGGCGAGACCCGGGCCGCCCTGAACCTCTATTCGCACCGGCCGGGCCGGTTCGATCACCGCGCCACGGAGCTGGCCCGTGACTTCGTCCACCAGACCTCCATGGCCCTGCGCCTCGCCGTCCGGTTCGCGCACAGCAGCGATACAGCCGCCAACCTCAAGGCCACCCTGGAGACGCGGACCGTGATCGACGTCGCCGTCGGCATCATCATGGCGCAGAACCGCTGCAGCCAGGACGAGGCGTTCGAGCTCCTGAAGTCGGCCTCGAGCGCCCGGAACATCAAGCTCCACGCCGTCGCGGCCGGCGTGGTTGAGTCACTCGGGCAGGGCCCCACCCGGACCCACTTCGACGTCTAACCCCGGCCCCGGGCAGCCAGTGCGGTCAGGCCGGGCTTCCGGGCAGCGGCTCGCCCGCCGCCGCGCCAAGGCCCGTGAACGCCAGAATGCCGTCCCGCACTTCGAGTGCCCGGTTGTGCTGGACGACGTGACCGGTTCCCTGCACTTCCAGCAGCCGCCCGCGGCTGGCGAGCCCGGCCAGCCGGCGGCACCAGTCTGCATCCGCGATGGGGTCGTTGGCGCCGCGCACCACGAGGACCGGTGCGCTGACGCCGGCGATCTTCTGTTCCATGGGGTACTCCTTCATGACCTGCAGGGTCTTCAAGTACCAGGAGGGACCGCAACGCAGGTAGTCGGTGAAAACCAAGGCGTTCGAGGAGGGGCTCTCGTAGAACAGGCAGTCACGGCCCAGCGCCAGGGCCATCTGTGCCACGGATCCGTGCCTGGGGTCCACCACGGGACCCATCAGCACCACATTCGAGATCTGTTCCGGCTGCTGAAGGGCCGCCTCCAGGGCCATCTGTGTTCCCATTGAGTGCCCCACCAGCACTATTTCCGCAACGCCCAGCTGTTCCATGGCGCCGAGGATGTAACGGGCGTGGTCGGCAATGGACAGCTGGTACGCGGGCTTGGGTGTGGCGCCGAATCCCGGCAGGTCGATGGAGTAGGTCTCCATCGACCCGGCCAGGAGCCGGTGCAGCCGGCGCAGGTAGCGGTGTGACGCGCCGATTCCGTGGATGAGCACGACGGCGGGCGCGGACCCGCCGGCCATTTCGCGCGAGGCGAAGACGTGGCCGGCGTGGCCCGCGGCTGAAATCTCCAGGCGGACCGGACCGGTCATGCTGTGAACGACCGCGGCGGGGAGCACGGGTACAGGAGGGACCGCGTGGCAACTGCCGGGGTCATGAAGGGCTCGTTTCGTCGCCGGGTGGTCAGCCCAGTCTAGTAAGCCTGCTGGCTAGAACCCTGACGCCGTGCGGGGCAGCCGGCCCTTCAGGATGATCCGGCGGATCAGTTGTCCCGCTTGTCCCGCTCCTCGAACTCCTCATCGAGGTCATAGTGCCGGAACTCCGTCTCCGGATTCGGCTCGCCCTCCACCACGTACTCATAGTCCAGTTGGCGCTCGACTTGGCTGTCGAGGACCTGAAGATCCTTGTCCGGCAACTTGCTGAGATCGTCCGGGAAGTCATCTTCCGGGCTGAGGTGCAGCTTCTCGGTCATTGCATGGCTCCCTTGGCCAGGGGATGGACTCGCGCTTGCACTGTCCTGGCTGCATTCAGGATAGCCCTTACTGCCGGCGCGGCCGAGGGCCCGATTTAGGCGGGCTCGGAGCCGACGTTCACCAGCCAGTCCACGCCAAACCTGTCCTTGCACATGCCGAAGACGTCGCCCCAGGGTGCCTTCTCCAGCGGCATGGCGACTGTGCCGCCATCGGCCAGCTTGTCGAAGTAGCCGCGGAGCTCAGCTTCGTTGGATCCGCTCAGGGACACGGAAAAGTTGTTGCCCGCGGTGTAGTCCATGCTGTTGGGCGTGTCCGCGCCCATCAGCACCATGCCGGCGTCCGTCCTGAGCTGGGCATGCATGATTTTCTCCTGCTCCGCCGGGTCTTCGCTGGCGTGGTATTCGGCGAAGGTACTCATGGTCAGTTCCCCGCCGAACACCGACTGGTAGAAGGTCATGGCGTCTTTCGCGTTGTCGCGGAAGCCGAGGTAGGGATTGAGCGTAGTCATGTCCGAAACTCCTTGCTGTTGGGGGCGCCGGCCGGGCGGCAACGACGACGGTGCACGGTACAGGGCATATCCTGCCGCAAAACCAACAGCGTGGGTAGGTGTCCGGCCGCGGAACCGGGCAGCCCGGGACTAAGCAGGTGAACGGCCGGCCGAGAGCGTCCGGCGGCGGCCGGTGCCGCCGTCGGACGCTGCGGCGGGATTGCGGCTACGGCGTCTGGCCTGCGTGCTCGCCTTCGGCGATTTCCTCAAGGAGTTTGGCGTTGAAGGCCGGAAGGTCACGCGGGCTGCGGCTGGTCACCAGGCCCTGGTCCACCACGACCTCCTCGTCAGTCCAGATCGCGCCGGCATTCTTCAGGTCCGTCTGCAGCGTGTGGTAGGAGGTCAGGTTCCTGCCGCTGACCACGCCGGCGTCGATGAGCAGCCACGGGCCGTGGCAGATGGCGGCGACGGGCTTGTGCTGCTCGAAGAAGGCACGCGTGAACGCCTGGGCCTCCTTGTCGACTCTGAGGTGATCGGCGTTGACCACGCCGCCGGGGATGACCAGGGCGTGGAAATCGGCGGCGTCGGCCCGCCCCACGGCGAGGTCGACGGCGAACCGCTGCCC
Organism: Arthrobacter sp. P1_D4; assembly: GCF_056406115.1. Lineage (NCBI taxonomy): Bacteria > Bacillati > Actinomycetota > Actinomycetes > Micrococcales > Micrococcaceae > Arthrobacter > Arthrobacter sp. P1_D4. The sequence goes on from NZ_JBFUAU010000001.1 coordinate 118,334, forward strand.
CTTTTCGGTGCCGTCATAGCCCTGCAGCTCTCCGCTCTTCGGCGAGACCAGGGTTGGCACGCCGCCGGCTTCCTTGACGGCATCCCACGGGCTGGTCAGCTCCACTTGCTCCACACCGTCCGTCAGCAGGAACGCGACTTTCTTGCCGGAAAGATTGTGCTCTGACATGTGTCCTCCTCGTGCCGGGCGCGGGCCGGGCAAAATTCGTTCAGTGCCGGCGCCAGCGCAGTGTCCCACTTGGTTTGCAGACCTAACTCTAGAAAGCCGCCAAGTCGTAAGCAAGCTGATGATGCATTGCAGGGACCCCGCCGGCACAGGACGGGAAGCTGAGAGAATGGGCCCATGGAAGTCGCTTTCGGGCTGCTGGCCCTCGTCGCCATCGTCTGTGCCTGCAGCGCACTGGGCCAAAGGATCAACATCTCCGTCCCCCTGCTGCTGGTGCTGGCCGGCGTGGTGTGCTCGTTCCTGCCGTTCGTTCCGACCATCGAGCTGAACCCCGAAATCGTTCTGGTCGGGCTGTTGCCGCCGTTGCTCTATGCGGCGGCGCTGCAGACCTCGCTGTTCGATTTCCGTTCCAACCGCCGCTCCATCGGCCTGTTGTCGGTCGGCTACGTCATTTTCGGCACCGTCAGCATCGGGCTGGTGGTCGCCTGGCTGTTTCCCGAGATCCCGCTGGCGGCCGCCATGGCCCTGGGCGCCGTCGTCGCGCCCCCGGACGCCGTGGCTGCGACGGCGATTGCGCGAAAGGTGGGCATGCCCCGCAGGGTTGTCACCATCCTGGAGGGCGAATCGCTGGTCAACGACGCCACGGCGCTGGTCTGCCTGCGTGCTGCCATCGCCGCGATCGCCGGAGCTGTCTCCGCCGCGGAGATTGCCGGCGGCTTCGTCCTGGCGGCCGGCGGGGGCGTGGCGGTGGGCGTTGCCGCGGCCTTCGTGCTCACCGCGCTCCGCAAGCGGATCCGCAACGTGGCCATCAACACTTCCACGTCCCTGATCGCCCCGCTTGTGGCCTACCTCCCGGCGGAAGCGATCCACGCCTCCGGCGTCCTGGCCGTCGTCGTCACCGGCCTGATCATGGGGACCAAGGCGCCGTCCATGCCAAACGGGGCGGCCCGGCTGAGCCAGCGCAGCAATTGGCACACGGTCCAGTTCCTGCTGGAGAACTCCGTTTTCCTCCTGATCGGGCTGCAGGTCCGGACCATCATCGAGGGCGTCCGGGATGACTCGCTGGGGCCGGAACGGATCTGGTTCGGCTGTGCCGCCGTGCTGCTGGCCGTGCTGGTCCTACGCCCGGTCTGGGTCTTCCCCGCAACATACCTGCCGCGGCTCATTCCCGTGGTCCGGCGCAAGGATCCCGCGCCGCCCTGGCAATTTCCGGTGATCGTCTCCTGGGCCGGCATGCGCGGCGTCGTGACCCTGGCCGCCGTCCTGGTCCTGCCGGCGGAGCTGGAGCACCGGTCGGTCCTGATCCTGATGGCCCTCGTGGTGGTGGCCGGCACGCTGACCCTGCAGGGTTTCACGCTCCCGGCCCTGGTCCGGTTGCTGCACGTGAACGGACCGGACCCGCGCGAGGACGCGCTCAACGAGGCCTCGCTGATGCAGATGGCGACGGCGGCGGGCGTGCAGCGGCTCCAGGAACTGCGTTCGGACGCCGATCCCCCCGAGGTCGTGGCGATGCTGAAACGGCGCACCCAGGAGCGCGGGCTGGCCGCATGGGAGCGGCTGGGCCGGCCGGCCGCCGAAGCCGCCACCCCCAGCCAGCGGTACGCCCAACTCCGGCTGGCGATGCTGGACGCCGAGCGCACCAAGGTCCTCGAGCTGCGGCGCGGCGGCGGATACGCGCACGAGGTCCTGGTCAACGTCCTTGACCGCCTCGACGTCGAAGAGTCCATGCTGGACGCCGCACTGGAAGAACCGGACGCGGACGGCAGCGGCGGCGAGGGAATCGCCCGGCCCCGCGGCGTTTGTCCGCACCTGGAGTCCGCCCCGGATCTCACCGTCCCGTCTGGTCCCTTCTGTGAGGCGTGCGAACGGGAGGGGACGACGACGGTGCATCTGCGGATGTGCCTGCAGTGCGGCAACGTGGCCTGCTGCGATTCATCGCCGGGAACCCACGCGTACAAACACTTCCAGCTCAGCGGCCACCCCGTCATGCGCAGCGCCGAGCCGGGCGAGGACTGGCGCTGGTGCTACCCGGACGAACTCCTTGGCTAGGCCGCAGACGCCGGACAGCGCCGTCCGGCCCCGGGCCCGGGCGCCCCTGTTCACCGCACCCTCCCCTCCGTAGGCTGGAAGGGGACCTGCTGGAAGTGGACCCTGCGAAGAGAAGGCGGCCCGCCGCCGTCGGACGAAAAGAGGACACCGTGGACAACCAAGACATCCTGGAGCGCATCAAGGACCTCGTGGAGGAGGAACACGGCCTCCGCGAAGGCTCAACCCAGTCTGGCGGGACCGGAAGCCCGGACATCCTCCGGCTGCAGCAGGTGGAAGAACAGCTGGATCAGTGCTGGGACCTGCTCCGCCAGCGGCGCGCGAAAAGAGACTATGGCGAGAATCCTGACGAGGCGGAAGTGCGGCCGGTCAGCGAGGTCGAAGGCTACCAAAGCTAGCCCCCGGCCCTGACCTGACAGGCAGGCAGGCGGGCAGGCGGGCAGGCGGGCAGGCAGTCCATGCTGATCGCGCTGCTGGGAGACGTCATGCTGGGCCGGCTGGTGAACCGGCACCTGGCAGCGGCCGGGCCTGCCTATCCGTGGGGCGACACGCTGGCGGTCCTGGAGCAGGCCGATGTCCGCGTCGCCAACCTCGAGTGTGTCCTGGCGGCCGGCGGCGAGCCCGAGCCCGGCAAGATCTTCCATTTCCGCTCGGACCCGAAGAATGTGGCCAGCCTCCTCGCAGCCGGGATCGACGTCGTCTCGCTCGCCAACAACCACGTCCTGGATTTCGGCCAGGACGCGTTCGGGGAGATGCTGCCGGCGCTGGACGGCTGCGGCATCCTCCATGCCGGGGCCGGCCCCGACCTGGAGTCCGCCCGCCGCCCGTCCGCGTGGCGCGTGGGCGCCGTCGCCGTCGGATTCATTGCCTTCACGGACAACGAGCCCGGCTGGGAGGCGGGCACCGCGGCTCCCGGGGTCTACTACGTCCCGGTGGAGGATGTTTCCGTTGATGAGGGCGGCCGGCGGGACGGTCGGCGGGACGGTCTGCTGGAACTGGTCGCCAGGACCAAGGCCCGTGTCCAGGTCCTCATCGTGTCAGCCCATTGGGGCGGCAATTGGGGCTACGACGTCCCGGCCGGGCATCAGGACTTTGCCCGGGACCTCATCGAGGCCGGGGCCGACGTCGTGTTCGGCCACTCGCCGCACATATTTCGCGGCGTCGGCATCCACCGGAACCGTCCGATCATCTTCAGCGCCGGGGACTTCATTGACGACTACGCTGTGGACCCGGTCGAGCGCAATGACCAGTCGTTCGTGTTCATGCTCGACACCGACGCCGGCGCACCCCGAACGCTTCGGCTGTATCCCACGATCATCGCCGGATTCCAGGCGCGCCTGGCCCGCGAATCGGCACCCGGCATTGCCGCCCGGATGCAGCGGCTGAGCGGTCAGTTGGGCACGCTGGGCTACTGGAACGCCTCCGGCCGCTGCCTTGAGATTCCGCTGGACAGGCCGGCGTTCTAAATCACAGGTTCTGGAATGCAGACCCAAGGTTGGTCAAAGATCCCCCTGTTACCGTTCCGTCAGGCCGTGTCATCCGGCGGGCCGGATTTGAAAGGGGACAGCATCATGGGCGAACACGCCATGACGCCTCAGCAAGCCCGGATGGCACCGTTCTACTGGCCGCGATGGATCGTACTCATCATGGTTGTGGGGATGGTCGCGGTCTTGGCCCCAATTATCGTCATCTCCGGGTCAGCCACCGCAACGGCGCCTGCCAAGGGGAACTACGTGCCGCAGACGCGCACGTACTTCATCGGCGCGGATGAGGTCGACTGGAACTACGCGCCGACCGGCAGTGACCAGATCACGGGTAAGCCGTTCGACGAAACCGCCGCCGTCTTCACTCAGCAGGGACCGCAACGCATCGGCAGCACCTACATCAAGTCCCTGTACCGGGAGTACACCAATTCCTCATTCCGGACGCTCAAGCCAAGGACCGCTGCCGACCGGCATCTAGGCATGCTGGGGCCGGTCATCCGCGCCGTCGTCGGAGACACCATCAAGGTGGTCTTCAAAAACAACCTGGACCGCCCCGTCTCCGTGCATACCCACGGCGTCTTCTATGACAAGGGCAGTGAAGGTGCCCCGTACAACGACGGGACCAGCCCGGCAGATCACCGGGACGACGCTGTCGCCCCGGGGACCGTTTACACCTATAGCTACAAAGTTCCGGACCGTGCCGGCCCCGGCCCGATGGACGGCAGTTCCGTAATGTGGATGTACCACTCGCACACGGATGAAGTTGGCGATGACTACGCCGGCCTGGTTGGTCCCATGGTCATAACGAAGGCCAGCGCCGCGCGCACGGACGGCACCCCGGAGGATGTGGACCGCGAATTTTTCGTGCAGTTCAAGGTCAGCGACGAGAACGCCAGCCCATACCTGCAACGCAACATCACCAGGTTCGCCGGGGACCCGGCTTCGGTGGACCCGGGCAATGAAGAGTTCGGGGAGAGCAACTTGATGCACTCCGTCAATGGCTACGTCTTCGGCAACCTGCCACTGGACGCCATGACCATGAAAAAGGGCGAACGGGTCCGCTGGTACCTTATGGGCATGGGCACTGAGGTGGACCTGCACACCCCTCACTGGCACGGCAACACCGTGACGGCCCTGGGAATGCGCACCGATGTAGTGAGCTTGCTCCCGGCGACCATGGTGACGGCCGACATGGTCCCTGACGACCCCGGCACGTGGCTGTTCCACTGCCACGTCAACGATCACATCAGCGCCGGAATGCTGGTCCGCTACCGGATAACCAACGCATCGGCCCCCCGCAACGGCAACAGCGTCCACTCCGGCCACACGTCGTAACCGGAAATTCGTCGCGCCGGTGGCCCCCGGCGCGTCCTGCGTTCGGCGGCCACATGCGGTCCTGTTTACATTCCTGAAACATGCCGGTCACGCGAACTTCACGCCGTCGCGATTCCCGTAACGTGCCCGCAACTTTTCACCTCACTGCCGGAAACATGGCTCCGCGAGGATTAAATCCGGATCGGGGGGCCGGCGGCGACGTGTCCCGGTACGGAAGACTGACGAGAAGGGACCCGCCGGTGGAGCTCACTGCTGGAAGCGTCTGGATGATTGTGTCGGCAGCGATGGTTCTGCTGATGACCCCAGCCCTGGGCCTGTTTTACGGCGGGATGACCCGGGCCAAGGCCTCGCTCAACATGATGATGATGAGCTTCGTCTCGGTGGGGATCGTCGGCGTGGTGTGGGTCCTCTGGGGCTACTCGATGAGCACCGGGCAAGGTGTCCTCGGCGTGTTCGGCAACCCGTTCGCGAGCTTCGGCCTGAGCAGCCTCATCGGTTCGCCGGACCTGATCAAGGCCGGCTACAGCGCCACTTTTGCCATCCTCACCGTGGCCCTCATCAGCGGCGCCATCGCGGACCGCGCGAAGTTCACCTCCTGGGCCCTCTTCGTCCCCATCTGGATCACCCTTGTGTACTGTCCCTTGGCCTTCATGGTCTGGGGCGGAGGCCTCATGAGTGCCGGCGGCGCCGTAAGTGCCGTCTTCGGCCAGGTCATCGACTTCGCCGGCGGCACCGTAGTGGAAATCGCGTCCGGAACCGCGGCGCTGGTCCTGGTCCTGATCCTGGGCAACCGGCACGGCTTCGGCAAGGACCCCGGCCACCGCCCCCACAACATCCCCTTCATCATGCTCGGCGCGGGCATCCTGTGGTTCGGCTGGTTCGGTTTCAACGCCGGCGCCGCCACCACCGTGGAGCAGGCCGGCCTGATCTGGGTGAACACCCTGGCCGCCCCTGCCGCAGCCATGATCAGCTGGCTGGTGACCGAGAAGGTCCGCCACGGCCACCACACCTCCTTGGGCGCGGCGTCCGGCGCCGTCGCCGGCCTGGTGGCGATCACGCCGTCGTGCGCCAACATCAGCCCGCTCGCCGCGCTGGGCCTTGGGTTCGTGGCCGGTGCGGCCTGCGCCGTGTTCGTGGACCTGAAATTCAAGTTTGGCTTCGATGACTCGCTCGACGTCGTCGGCGTCCACCTCGGCGGCGGCCTGATCGGCACGCTCGCCCTCGGTTTGATTGCGCTCCCGGTGGACGGTGCCGGCGGCGGGCTGTTCTACGGCGGCGGGCTCCACCAGGTCATCGCGCAGGCCGTAGCCGTCCTCATCACGGTGGCCGTGTCGGGCCTCGGGACCGCGGTGATCGGACTCGCCATCCACAAGACGCTGGGTTTCCGGGTCAGCCGCGAGGACGAACTCGCCGGAGTCGACCGGTCCGAGCACGCCGAGACCGCGTATGCCTTTGCCGAACTGGGTTTCAGCCGGTTCAACCCGTTCGGCCACCACACCGGTGCGGCCCACGCCGCGACATCGGCCCACGCGGCGACGTCGGCCCACGCGGCCGGCCGGGCACCGGAAAGCGCCTCCGCACGCGCAAAGGAAGACAGCCTCGTCTGAGCCGGCCGCCGGGGCCGGCTCAAGTTTTTCCAAAGGGCCCGGGTGTAAGACGCGGTCGGAGGCTTAAGATATGGGCGGGGGGCACTCGAATTAGCGAACTCGCTTAATGGGAGGCCACGATGTTCAGCCAAGCCAGCCGCAAGGCATCAAAACCGAAGCTAACATCGGTGGCGCGGACCCCGCGCAGACACCGGCGCAGCTCCCTTCCCAGACCGGACACATTTTGGTTCGGGCGCGGGCTGACCTCACTGGCGGCCTTTGCCTTGGCGGCTGGCGGCGGCCTGGTGGCGGCAGCCCCTTCGAACGCCGTCAATCCGGCACAAAACTACATCGTGGTGCTCAAGGACGGGGTCGTGGACGCCGGAGCGGCGGCAGCCGCCCAGCAAAGCGCCTACGGATTCACGGCATCGAAGGTCTACCGCAACGCTGTGAACGGTTACTCTGCCAACCTGACGGCGGCCCAGGCGCAACGCGTCCAGGCCGACCCCAGCGTCGACTTCGTCACGGCGGGCCGGACCTTCCAGCAACCGCGGGATCTTGGAACCGCGGCCACCCAGGAGACGCCGTTGTGGCGCAAGCGGATCGCCGGAACCAGCTCAGACGTCCGGAAGGCCCTCGACCGGGGGCCAAGCCGGATCAACGTCAACGTCGCCGTGATCGACAGCGGCATCGATGCGACCCACCCGGACCTGAACGTCAAGGGCGGCGTTGACTGCCAGTCCGGTTCCCCCGTCGATGTGACCCCCGTTGACGTCCTGGGGCACGGAACATTCGTCGCGGGCGTAATCGGCGCCCGGAACAACCGCCTGGGCGTCATCGGGACCGCCCCGGGCACTCCGCTCTGGTCTGTCCGGGTGGTTGACGACGCCGGCCTGATCTCCGAGGAAAGCCTGATCTGCGCGATTGACTGGGTGACCTCGACGCGCAAGGACCATGACGACAGCAACGACATCGCCGTGGCCAACATCAGCATCGCCGGCGGCGCCGCGGACACACCCAACTGCGGCAAGGGCACGGACCCAATGCACTACGCCATCTGCCGCTCGGTCCGGGCCGGTGTCACCTATGCCGTCGCGGCCGGCAACGCCGGTGAGGACTTCGCCAACACCGTGCCGGCCACGTACGACCAAGTACTGACCGCCACCGCGATGGGCGATTTCGACGGAAAGTCCGGCGGGGATGCCGCCCCGATCTGCGGCCCCGACGACTTTTCGAAGTACGGGCAAAAGGATGACCAGCCGGCGTTCTTCTCCAACTTCGCCACCACTAGTGACGACAAGGCCCACACGGTCGCCGGCCCCGGCGTGTGCATGCTCTCCACCTGGCCCGGCGGCTACAACGTAAGCAACGGCACCAGCTTCGCCAGCCCGGCCGTGGCAGGGTCCGTGGCCCTCTGCATCAGCCAGAAGGCCTGCACGGGCTCAGCCGAGCACGTCATGGAGCAGTACCTGGACCTGACAAAGTCGTACTCGAAGCGGCACCACGACTACGGCTTCGGCGGCGATCCCATCCACCCGATCTCGGGGCAGTACTACGGATACCTGACCCAGACGGTGAGCTTCTGACGCTGCGGCGGTGAGGAATCCGGCGGCGCAAGTCGCCGCGCCAGCGGCCCTCGGCGAGTCTCAGCCGGGGGCCCAGCCGGGTTTCGGCCCAGCAGCGGGTTTCAGCCCAGCAGCGTTTCAGCCCAGCCGCGGGTTTCAGCCCAGCAGCCGGCGTTCATAGGCGAAGGCCACCAGCTGGAGCCGGGTCCCGAGGCCCAGCTTGCCCAGCACGCTCCTGAGGTGTGTCTTGACCGTCGCCTCGGATACGAACAGGCTTCCGGCGATCTCACCGTTGGCCAGCCCCTTGGCCGCGAGCAGGAAGACGTCCCGTTCCCGGGCAGACAGCACCTCCAGCGCGGACAGGTCCGGTCCTCCGGCCGGCACGGTCCGGGCGGCATGCTGGAACAAATCCTGCACTGATCCCGGCGCAATCACGGAGTACCCGGAGTACACCGTCCGGATCGCGGCGAGCAGGAACTCCGGTTCGGCGCTCTTGAGCAGGTAGCCGCTGGCCCCGGCGTGCACGGCGTCAACCACCGCCTGGTCCCGGTTGAACGTCGTCAGGGCGATGATCTTCGGCGCGCCGGTGCCTGCGGCCTCCGCCTGCCGCACGATCCGCCGTGTGGCGCCGACGCCGTCAAGGACCGGCATGCGCAGGTCCATGAGCATCACGTCGGGGCACCGTTCGACGGCGAATGCCGCCGCCTGCGCGCCGTCGCCGGCTTCCCAGGCCATCGCCATGTCGGGTTGGCTCTCCACCAGCATCCGGATTCCCGCCCGGAACAGGGCCTGGTCATCGACGATCGCCACGGTAATGGCCGCCCCGGCATCAGCCACGGTCGCCGGCTTCGGCCAGCGGCATTCCCGGGCGCGCTGCAGGGCTTCCCGCGGGAACCAGGTCCGGCTCCGCGCTGGCGGCGGCAGCGTCGGCGTCGGCCGTCCTTGTGCCGTAGGGGATAAAGACGGTCACCCGGTACTGCTCGCCATCCGGGCCGGACGTCATCCAGCCTCCTGCGAGGTGGGCGCGTTCCCGCATCCCGGCGAGGCCGCGGCCCACCCGCGTTTCGGCGGCGGGGTCCGGACTGTCCCTGCCTGCGGTCTCCGGAATCCCTGACGCCGCATGCAGGGTCAGCCCCGGGCCGCTCCAGTCCAGGTGCAGCCGCACCGCGGTGCCGCGGCCGCCGTGTTTCAGGGCGTTGGTCAGGCATTCCTGGATGATCCGGAATACGGCGAGCTGCTGCCCGGCGGAGAGCTCGGCGGGCGTGCCGGACTCGCTTTGTTCGATCTCGAGGCTGCCCTGCATGCGCGCCACGAGGGGCCCGACGTCGCTGAGCCGGGGCTGGGGCGTGACCATGCCGTCGTCGTGCACCCCCTCGATGACGCGCTGCGCGTCCACCAGGGCGCTCCGGGCCGACGTCGCGATGTTCTCCAGGGCGTTTAGCACTGCCCTCGGCTGGTCCTTGCTCAGGTAGCGGGTGCCATCCGCCTGCGCCGCGATCACGGCGAGTGAGTGGGCCAGGACGTCGTGCAGGTCCCGGCCGATCCGGGTCCGTTCCTGCTCCACGATCAGGTCCACTTCGGCTTCCCTGAGGCTGGTCTGGGCGATGGTCCTGGCCTGGAACAGGCTGCCGCGTTCCTGGTACATCGCCAGCAGAAGTCCGACGGCGGCGCAGGCTGCCGCGATCACCAGGAGCAGCGAAAAGAGTTGCCAGCCGTAGGCTTGAAAGGTCCACCGGTCGCCCATGTACAGCGGAAGGAACCAGCCGACGCCGTTGCCGTAGCGCCAGGACAGCATCAGGAAGGCCATGGCGCCGGCGAACACCACGTTGGCGGCCGCGGCGATGAAGCGTGTCCTTCGCCGGGCCGTCCATTGGATGAAGGCCAGGGACACGAACGCCCCGAGGTAGATGGCCCAGTGGTTGGCGTGCATCGCGGGAATGGCGTACCCCAGTTGGCCCGCGAGCAGCCCTGCCGTGAATCCGAGCGACGCGTAGGGCTTCCAGGCGGCGCAGGCAATCGCTGCCGTCATGAGGATCAGCGGCCACGTCCCCTCCCAGGTGTGGAGGCCCGGGCCCATCCGCCCGGCCTCGGCCACGCACCACAGCGTGAAGAAGAGAACGGCCGCCGCGGGGGCGCCCCAATGCCGCAAAACTTTCAGTAGTGGTTCCATGCTGTCACCCTATCCACGGCGGCTGTCACAGGCAGGTCACATCCGGCCGCGCTCCACCTTGGGGCCAGAAGATTCATCTTTCGAGCCAGCCCTCCGTCGATAGCGGGCGTAGTATGGCGGCCATGACCAAGGCAGCGGTTGAGGTCACAGCTCCCGCCGAAGCGGTGCCGTACTCCGTGCTGGACAGCGTGTTCTTCGTGGTGGGCGGCATTGCGGCTGTGTGGCTGACCGCGCTGCTGGTGCAGTTGAGCTTCGAATGGGGCTGGGCGCAGGTCTGGTTCCTCTTCATCTTCTGGGCCCTGCTCGCCTATCTGGTGCTTCCCCGTCTGCACCGGATCCTGACCCGGCTCTACGTTCCGGACTACTTCATCGGCCGGGCGCGCACCAGCGACGGCCTGCTGGGTGATCCCGTGAACATAGCCCTGCTGGGATCGGAACCGCAGATCCATGGCGTGATGCGGTCCGCGGGCTGGACAAGGGCCGATGACGTGACCCTGGCCAGCAGCCGGCGGATCGTCTCCTCTACCCTCCTGCGCCGCAGCTATCTCGAGGCCCCGGTCAGTCCGCTGTTCCTGTTCGGCCGCCAGCAGGATTTTGCCTACCAGCAGGAAGTCGACGGCACCCCGGGCAAACGGCACCACGTCCGCTTCTGGCGGTGCCCGCCCGGCTGGCTGCTGCCGGGCGGGCTGGCCGTCGACTGGTTGGCGGCCGGCACGTATGACCGCAGCGTCGGGCTGTCCCTGTTTACCCTGCAGATCACCCACAAGATCGATGAGAACACCGACGCCGAACGCGACCATGTGGTCGGCGCCATTACCGGGGCCGATCCCGCGGCCGGGCTCAGGGTGATCCGTGATTTTTCCACCGGCTATCACGCGCGCAACGGCGGGGGTGACACCATCACCACCGACGGCAATCTCCCGATCGTCGATCTCAGGCAGACCGTCGCGGAGCCGACCGCTGCGGGCTTGCTTGCGTCCGTCACGGCCCCGGGCGAGGGCCGCACCAGGCGTCCTTCGACCACGATTGTCGGGGCGGCCTTCGTCGGTGCCCGCGCGGCGGCGGCCGTGCTGCTGGCCCTGTCGCTGGTGCTCTTCAAGGACGCGCACGTCGGCTCACTGGTGCAGCCCGTGGCCGGCCCGGCGGTCACGGAGGCCCAGGCGGAATTGGCCGTCAGCGCCGCAACGGTGCTTGTCCTGCTCTTTGCCGTGGCCGAGATCCTGCTGGCGTGGTTCGTGTTCCTCGGCCGAAACTGGGCCCGGACGGTGGCCATGGCGCTGAGCACGGCTGCCATCTGCTTCCAGGCCGTCGATGTTTTCTACGGCGGCCCGGACATCACCCTGAAGTCCAATCTCCCCGGCCTGACCCTGGACATCCTGTTGCTTCTGGCGCTCTCCAGCAAGCGGTCCCGCGACTATGCCCTGCGTCCCCGCAAGGAAGTCAAACGGGATTCCAGCCGTCCCGGCGGCCGGACGCCCTGAATCCCCAGGATCCAGGGGCCCTTGACAGCCCTCTCGCTGCGGGAGCTAGATGTTCAAATAGCCAGCAATCCACCGCAGGAGCAGCTAAGGAGCGGACATGAGCGACGACTCACAGGCGCCCGAGCGTCATCACAGCGAGACCCCCGCCGAAGGTGATGCAACGGCTGAACCCTTCGACGACCGCGCCCATTCCCAGGACGCGGCAGAAGGCCCGGACACCGACGACGAACCGGGCCCCACGGCCTAGCCCCCCCCTACGCGCTAGCCTCCCTGCGCGCTAGCCTCTCTACGCGCGAATTCGCCGGAACCCTGCGGGCTCGCCGGAACTTTCCGGCGAGCGGGGAGGCTTCCGGCGAATTGGACCCGCCTGCCCCGGCCGGTGTCCTGACGGTCCCAGCCGCACAGCGTCCTTAACCGGCGAAATATCTTCGCCTGCCCGGGTGTTGCTCCGGCATGACAACAATCGGAATCATCGGTGCAGGACACATCGGCGGCCAGATCGCCCGCAAGGCCGTGGAGCTCGGCTACGACGTCGTGATCAGCAACTCGCGCGGTCCGGAGACCCTGGCGGACCTCGTCGCGGAACTGGGGCCCAAGGCCCGGGCCGCGACGCCGGCCGAGGCGGCCGCAGCCGGCGTCTTCGCCGTCGTCACCGTGCCGCTCAGGAGCCTCCCGGACGTCCCCGTGGAACCGCTGGCCGGCAAGATCGTCCTCGACACCAACAACTACTACTGGGAACGTGACGGGCATATCCCGGCCCTGGATGCCGGCGAGGCCACCACCTCCGGCCTGCTTCAGGAGCACCTTCCCCAGTCCAAGGTGGCCAAGGCTTTCAACCACATCATGTTCTCCCAGATCACCACGGACGGGACGCCGGCCGGCACCCCGAACCGCCGTGCCATGGCCACGGCGAGCGACTTCCCGGAAGCGGCCGAGCTGGTGACCAGGCTCTACGACGAATTCGGCTTCGACACCGTCAACATGGGCCCGCTCGCCGAAAGCTGGCGCACGGAACGGGACCGCCCGGCCTACGTGATCCGGCAGAACGCGGCCGAGCTCACGGAGAACCTCGCCAAGGCTCAGCGCACCATCTGACCCGCCCTGGCCCGGGCGCACGAATTCGCCGGAAGGCTGCGAGGTCGCCGGACTTTTCCGGCGAACGGGCAGGTTTCCGGCGAATTCAGCCGTGCGTGCCTGAGTGGGCGCTAGGAGGAGACCCCCACGGCCGCCGCAGTCAGGTCGGTCAGCTCAACGGGGGCAGGGCGGGCAACCGTGCTGCCGATCCGGACCGGCGCACCCGTGTGCGCCGACTCCAGCACGGACTCCATCACCTCCGGGGCGTGGAATGCCAGGGCACCGCCCGCCCTGGGTTCCTGGCCCGCAGGCGTGCGGATGAGATCGGAGATGCCGAAGCCCCGCCCCGATTCCACATAGCCCGCGGAGACGGGCAGGGTCTCCCAGTCGTCTGCACCGAGGGCGAAGAGCTGCACGTCGCCGTCGAAGTGGTTGGGATCCGGGACCACGAGGGAGCCGTGCTCACCGTGGATTTCGATGTTGGGGCTCTTGGTCTTCACGGCGTCGAAGCTCATCACCAGCGTGGACAGGGCGCCCGAGGCGTGGACCAGGACGCCGGTGACGTGGGTGTCGGTTGCCACGGGCACGTTCTGGCCTTCGCGTGGGCCCGAACCGATGGTCCGCTCGTCGCGGGTGTGGCTGGCCGCACCGATCACCGAGACCACGGGTCCGAGCAGGGTGACCAGGGCCGAGACGTAGTAGGGTCCCATGTCCAGCAGCGGGCCGCCGCCGGGCTGGTAATAGAAGTCCGGGTTCGGGTGCCAGCGCTCATGCCCCGGGGTGACCATGGTGGCGGTCGCGGAGATGGGCCGGCCGATCAGTCCGTCGTCGATGGCTTTCCGTGCGGTCTGGATCCCGGTCCCGAGCACGGTGTCCGGGGCGCAGCCGACCACGACGCCGGCTGCCCGGGCGGCGTCGAGGACCTGGCAGGCCTCCGCTGTGGTTGCCGCCAACGGCTTCTCGCCGTAGACGGATTTGCCGGCGGCAATGGCGCGGAGGGCGATCTCGACGTGCGCCGCGGGAATGGTCAGGTTCAGGACGAGTTCGACGTCGTCGGCGGCCAGGAGCGCGTCGACTGTGAGCGCCCGGACGCCGTCGTACGAGTCGGCAACTGCCTGCGCCCGGGACGGGTCAAGGTCCGCGACGGCGACGAGGTTGATGTCCTCGAGCCGGCGGAAGTTGACCAGGTACTGGGCGATGATGGCTCCACAGCCGATGATTCCAACGTTTAACGGCTTGCCCACAGCAGGCCCCTTTCGATGATGGTGCGGACGTTGCTGTCCTGGAGGATTTCGACGCGGTGTCCCGGGGTGCAGACGAAGATCCTGCCCTTGCCCCACTGCCGGGTCCAGACGGCGGGCGAGGTGACTTCCCGGTGCCAGGGGTCCCATTCGCGAACCTTCTGGGTGGTGGTGGCCAGGACGTCGATGTAGTCGTCGGCGAGGACCCAGTACTGTTCGGTGACGAGATCGAAGTCGCCGAGACCGGCAGTGATCGGATGGTCCGCTGCCGCCGGGATTGTGGTGACGTCCGGCTTCAGTACGGCCCAGTTGAGCGCCTTCCGCCGGCGGCACATCCCGGTGGTGGTGATCGATCCGCTCAACCCGCCGCCGTCGGAGGTTGTCAGTGTGGGGGCCACGAACTGGGCGGGCGGCAAGGAAGCCACGGAGCACCTGCTCGGCCTCGGCCACCGGCGGATCGCTTACATTGGCGGACCAGAATCGGCCGAATGCAACCAGGCCCGCCTCCATGGCTATATGGCGGCACTCATGGCCGGCGGAGTCCAGATCAGGCCCGACTACGTCATGCTGGACAAATTCCGCCCCGAACACGGAATCCGCTCGCTCAAGGCGCTCATGGCCCTCCCCGAGCCCCCCACCGCCATCTTCGCGGGGAGTGACAGCATTGGCCTCGGCGTCCTGGCCGAAGCCCGGCGGCACGGGCTGCGGATCCCCGAAGACCTGAGCGTGGTGGGCTTCGACGGCACGTACCAAGCGGAGCAGTCCATCCCCGCCCTGACTACCGTGACGCAGCCGCTGCAGGAGATGGGCCGCGCCGCACTGCGCGCCGTCCTCCGGCTGGCCAACAACGAGGAGCTCGACTCGCGGCGGGTCGAACTCGCCACCCACTTGGTGGTCCGGGAGTCGACGGCCGCTCCCGCCGCCGGGGACCCGGAACCGGAGATTCCGCGGCACTAGTCGCCGTTGGCACGGCGGAAACCGGGCGGATCCTGGTGGCCGGAGGCCAGCAGCACTGTTACGGCCAGCAGCGGCTCAGTTGCCGGGGTCAACGCGACTGCTCGCCCGCAGGTAGTTTTGCCTGATGGCTGGGTGGAAGTCCGGGGCGGGTGCGGCGTCCACCGCGACCGGCCAGGCCGGCCGGTTGCCGCTGGACGCCCAGGCTGCCTGGACGGCAGCACCCCTGGCCACGTACTCCCCCGGGCTCGGGACCACGACCGGCAGGTCGAAGACCTGGGCCGCGATGGCCTGCACCGCGGGGTTCTGCACGGCGCCGCCGATCAGCAGCAGCCGTGTTGCGGGGCTCCCTTGGGCGCGGAGGGCATCCAGGCCGCCGGACAGCCCGCAGAGCATGCCTTCGATGGCGGCCCGGGCCAGATTGCTCCTGGTGCTGGAGGCAATGCTGAGCCCGTGGAAGCTGGCTTTGGCGTGGGGCAGGTTGGGCGTGCGCTCACCTTCGAAATACGGCACCAGCACCACGCCGCCGGCGCCGGGTTCGGCGCCCAGGGCAAGTCGCGCAAGTTCGTCGAAGTCCACGCCCAGGATGCCTGCCACGGAGCCGAGCACGCGCGCGGCATTCAGCGTGACGGCGATGGGCAGGTATTCTCCGCTGGCGTCCGCGAAGCCCGCCACCGTTCCGCTGGGATCGGCGACGGCACGGGACGCCACCGAGAACACCGTGCCGCTGGTGCCAACGGACACCACCACGTCACCGGGTTCGGCCCCCAGACCGAGGGCGGCGGCCGCGTTGTCCCCGGCGCCGGCGCCGAGGAGAATGCGGTGACCGGGTCCTGCCGGGCTTGATCCGGACTGGCCGGGCAACTGAGTCGCGGAACCGAAGCAGCCGGGGTGGACCGCCCCGGCGGCGTCCCCGGGGCCAAGCACCCGCGGCAGAACCACGGTGCCTGGATCCCGGTGCCCGGCACCCCCGCTGGCCTGCCTGGCGTCCCGGCCGAAGGCCAGTTTGAACAGCTCCAGATCGTATTCGCCGGCCGAAGGGCTCCAGTATCCGGTGCCGCTGGCCTCGGAGCGGTCGGTGGTGAGCTGGTCCAGATCCGGGCCCAGCGGGCTGGCTGCTGCCGGACCGTAACCGCGGAGCCGCCAGGTCAGCCAGTCGTGGGGCAGCGCAACAGCCGCCACCCGGTCCGCCAGGTCCGGTTCGTGGTCCCGGACCCAGCGGATCTTGGTGATGGTGAAGGAGGCCACCGGGACCAGCCCGGTCCTGCGGGCAAAGTCCTCCGCCCCCACTTCATCGGTGAGTGCGGCCGCCGCCGACGCCGATCGGGTGTCGTTCCACAGCAGCGCCGGGCGCACTACGTTGCCGGCGTGGTCCAGCAGCACCATGCCGTGCTGCTGGCCCCCCACCGAGAGCGCGCTGACGTCCGCCAGCCCGCCGGCGTCGTCGAACGCCGCTGACAAGGCCCGCCACCAGTGGTCCGGGTGGACTTCCGTTCCGTCCGGGTGGGCGGCCCGGCCCTGGCGGACCAGCGTGCCGGTGCCGGCGTCGAGGACCACCACTTTGCAGCTTTGGGTGGAGGAGTCGACGCCGGCAACAAGGTTCAAAGGAGCAGCCGTCACGGTCTTAGCGGGCGCCGAGCAGGTGCTCGATGAAGAGCTGCTGCAGCTTCACGAAGCCGAAGCCCTTGCCGCCGAAGTAGGCGTCGGCGTCGAAGTCCTCGTAGGAGGCGCGGTCGGCGCGGAGCTGTTCGTAGCCTTCGCCCGGGTTGAGGGTGGGTTCGTTGATTTCCGCCACGCGGGAGGCCTGCAGCGCGGCCTGGACCTCGGGGTCGGCGCGGAAGGCCTTGGCGCGTTCCTTGAGCAGCAGGTAGGTCTGCATGTTGGCGGCCGCGGAGTCCCATACGCCGTCGATGTCCTCGGTGCGGCTGGGCTTGTAGTCGAAGTGGCGCGGGCCGTCGTAGGCCGGTCCGCCGTCGGGGCCGCCGTTTTCGAGCAGGTCCACGAGGGAAAACGCGTTCTGCAGGTCGCCGTGGCCGAACACCAGGTCCTGGTCGAACTTGATGCTGCGCTGGCCGTTGAGGTCGATGTGGAAGAGCTTGCCCTGGTAGAGCGCCTGGGCGATGCCGTGGGTGAAGTTCAGTCCGGCCATCTGCTCGTGCCCGGTCTCGGGGTTGATGCCCACCAGCTCGGGGCGCTCGAGGGTTTCGATGAACGCCAGGGCGTGGCCCAGGGTGGGCAGGAGGATGTCGCCGCGGGGTTCGTTGGGCTTGGGCTCGATGGCGAACCGGATGTTGTAACCCTTGTCCGTAACGTAGTCGCCCAGCAGGTTCACGGCTTCGCGGTAGCGTTCCAGGGCGCCGCGGATGTCCTTTGCGGCGTCGTATTCGCTGCCTTCCCGGCCGCCCCACATGACGAAGGTTTCCGCACCCAGCTCGGCGGCGAGGTCAATGTTGTCCAGGACCTTGCGCAAGGCGAAGCGCCGGACGCCGCGGTCGTTGCTGGTGAAGCCGCCGTCCTTGAAGACGGGGTGGCTGAAGAGGTTGGTGGTGACCATCGGGACGATCATCCCGGTGGCCTTCAGCGCGCCGGTCAGCCGGTCGATTTCGCGCTGGCGGTCAGCCGCGGAGCAGCCGAAGGGAAAGAGGTCGTTGTCGTGGAAGGTGATGCCGTAGGCGCCGAGGTCGCTGAGCCTGTTGACGGCTTCCACCGTGTCCAGCGGCGGGCGGGTGGCGGAGCCGAACTGGTCCTGGGCCTCCCAGCCCACCGTCCAGAGGCCGAAGGAAAACTTGTCGTCACGGGTGGGCTGAATCGCCATTGAATGCTCCGAGGGTAGGGGGTGGTCGTCGATGGGTCAGGTTCAGAATGAATTGTTCTAGAGACAAACATATTATGGATTTTCGTGATGTCAACCACTCACTCCAGACCCAATCCGGTAATGTGGTGCCCGCTGTAGCGGAATCTTCGCGCGACTGTTATGTTGTAACAAACAGCAAAATCGGCCGTGTCCGCGGCACCACTATGGCTGTGACGTGGGCAAAGAGCCCCGAGCGAAGGATGCAACCGTGATCGATCAGATGGTGACCGAACGCAACTGGGCGGGGAACTACGGCTACCAGGCACCGCAGATAGCCCATCCGGCCAGCGTGGCCGAGCTGCAGGACCTGGTTACGGGTGCCGCGAAGATCCGTGCGCTGGGGTCCCGCCATTCGTTCAACGACATTGCGGACACCGCCGGCACCTTGGTGGTGTTGGACAGGCTCGACGCGGGCATCAGCGTCGAGGCGCAGAACATGACCGTCACCGTCAGCGGTGGCACGCGCTACGGGACGCTCGCCGCAGAGCTCCAGCGCCGGGGCTTCGCCCTGCACAACCTCGCCTCGCTGCCGCACATCTCGGTGGCGGGCGCCGTCGCTACCGCCACCCACGGCTCCGGCGACCGCAACGGCAACCTCGCCACCGCCGTGGCGGCGCTGGAGCTGATCACCGCCGACGGCGCCGTGGTCACCGCGCGCCGCGGCGACCCGGACTTTGCCGGCATGGTGGTGGGACTGGGCGCATTGGGCATCGTCAGCCGCCTGACCCTGGACATTGAACCCAGCTTCGAGATTGTCCAGAGCGTCTTTGAGGGCCTGGACTGGGCACAGGTCCTGGAAGGCTTCGACGACGTGACGTCCGCGGCCTACAGCGTGAGCCTGTTCACCGACTGGAGCGGGACGAAGGTGGGCCAGGCATGGCTCAAGAACCGCACGGACCAGGCGGTGCTGCCCGCCGGATTCCCGGAATTCTTCTCCGGCACCCCGGCCACGCAGGCCCGGCACCCGTTGCCCGGCGTGTCCGGGAGTAACTGCACGGAGCAACTCGGCGTTCCCGGGCCGTGGTCCGACCGGCTCGCGCACTTCCGGACGGAATTCACCCCCAGCAAGGGTGAGGAGCTGCAGAGTGAATACCTGATCCCCCGCGAGCACGCCGTGGAGGCCATCCGCACCATGCGGGGCCTGTCCGGGATCGTCACGCCCCTGCTCCTGGTCGCGGAAATCCGCACGATCGCAGCCGATGACCTGTGGCTCAGCCCCAACTACGGCCGCGACGGAATCGGCCTGCACTTCACCTGGCGCCAGGACGAGCCCGCGGTCACCGCGATCCTGCCCCGCCTCGAAGCGGAACTGGCCCCGTTCGGCGCCAGGCCGCACTGGGGCAAACTGTTCGGCGGCGCCGCCGCCCTCGCCCCGCTGTATCCGCGCTTTGCCGACTTCACAGCCCTGGCCGGCAGGCTGGATCCGGCCGGAAAATTCCGCAACGCATTCTTGGACCGCGCGGTATTCGGCCGCTGATATTGTCACGATGATGCCTCCACGTACCCAAGCTTCCGCGCCGACGGGCGAGCCCGATCCGTCGCGCCGCAACAATTTGTCGCTGCTGACCTCCCTCGTCCATCACCACGGGGTCCTCAGCCGCGCCCAACTGACCCGCCAAACGGGGCTGAACCGCTCCACCGTCGGAACGTTGATCGGCCACCTCACGTCCCTGGGCCTGGTCTATGAATCGGCGCCCTCCGGCGAGGGGCAGGTAGGCAGGCCCAGTCCCGAGGTCCACCCCAGCCCGTCGATTGCGGCGCTGGCCGTCAACCCGGAGGTCGACGCCGTCACCATCGGCCTGGTCAGCCTCGGCGGGAAAGTGCAAAAGAAGATCCGCTTCGAAACGGAACGGATTCCGAGCGCCCGGGAAGCGGTGAATATCGCAGCGGCCGTGATCGCCGGGATGCGGTCCGAGCTGGATGCGTCCTACCGGATCACCGGCCTTGGCATGGCCGTGCCGGGCCTGGTCAACCGCGACGACGGCGTCGTGCGGCACGCTCCGCACCTGGGCTGGCGCAATGAACCGGTCGCCCGGATGCTGAGCGAGGCCACCGGCTATCCGTGCCAGGCCGCGAACGACGCCTCCCTCGGAGCCGAAGCCGAGCTGATTTTCGGCGCGGGTGCCGGTGCCGGGCAGGGGAACCTGATCTATCTCAACGGCGGCGCCAGCGGCATCGGCGGCGGGATCATCGCCGACGGACAGTTACTCAGGGGTGCCTCCGGCTACGCGGGGGAACTCGGCCACACCTTTGTCCGTTCCGGCGGCAGCGCCTGCCACTGCGGTGCCACGGGCTGCCTGGAAACCGAAGTCTCCCAGTCCCGCCTCATGGAACTGGCCGGGTTGAGCAGCGGCGACACCGCCGACCTCGAAGAGGCGCTCGGGAACAGCCGCAGCGCCGCGGTGGACGATGAAGTCGGCCGCCAGCTCACGTATCTGGGTATAGCCCTGCGCAACGCCGTGAACATCTTCAACCCCGATGCGATTGTCCTGGACGGTTTCCTGGGAACGCTGCACGCGCTCGCCCCTGCGTCGTTGGACGCAATCCTGCTGTCGCAGGCCATGGACGGTCCCGCGGGCCAGGCGAAGATCTACCGCGCAGCACTCGGGTCAGATCTGATGATGATCGGCGCCGCGGAACTGGCCTTCACCCCATTCCTGGCCGATCCCGCGGGCCTCGGCCCAACCCCCGGCACCATCCCCGCACCCGCGTCACGGACAGGCTGACCGTGCCAAGGCAGGGAACTTCGCCGATGGGTGAGCACTACGAACTGCAGGGAATGTTGGACGGCCGCAGCCAAAAAGCCGTCGTCACGGAAATCGCCGCCAGCCTGCGTGCCCTGGAAATCGACGGCGTCGCCCTCCTGCAGGACTACCCGGCCCAGTCCGCTCCGCCCTCGTGCGCCGGCTGGGTCCTGGTGCCGTGGCCCAATCGGGTGGCCGATGGCCGGTGGACCTACGACGGTGTACCGCAGCAGCTGGAAATCACGGAACCCGAGAATGGCAACGCCCTGCACGGGCTGCTGTCCGGCGCCTCGTACCGGGTAGCACGCCGGACGGCGGCCAGCATTACGCTGGCCGCCGATATCACCTCAGCACCGGGCTACCCCTTTCAACTCGCGACCTCGGTCGGCTACCAGCTCACGGCAGATGGACTTCTTGTCACCCACAGCCTGACCAATACCGGCTCCAAGGCCGCCCCGGTCGCCGTGGGGGCCCACCCTTTCCTCCGGGTGGGTGCTGTGCCCACGGAAGACCTCAAGCTCGTCATCAATGCCGGCGCCCACCTCGAAGTCAACGACCGACTTAATCCGACCGGTGCCACCACGGCTGTCCACGGAACTAAGCACGACTTCCGGGCAGGGCAGCTAATTCGCGAGGTCGCCCTCGACGACGCCTGGAGCGGCGTTCTCCGGGAACCGGACGGCAGCTCACTGCACTATCTGGAAGCCCCGGACGGCCGCCAGGTGCAACTGTTCATGGATGCGTCCTTCGGCTACGTCCAGGCCTTCACCACCCGTGTCTTCCCCAGCGAGAGCGGCCCGGTAACGGCGGTGGCGCTGGAGCCCATGACGGCCCCGGCGGACGCCTTCAACAGTGGCGAAGGCCTGCGCTGGCTGGCCCCCGGCGAGACCTGGCACCTCAGCTGGGGCATCCGCTACCGGCTGCCCTGAGCCAAGTAGCCGACGGCCGCCGGTCTTGAAGGGCGCGAATTCGCCGGATGCCTCCGAAGTCGCCGGACTTTTCCGGCGAACTGGCAGGCTTCCGGCGAATTCGGCCGGGCGGGGACAGGGTCCGCCAGCCGAGTCACCTGTCGCCGGGTGGAGCGTCCTTCCCGAACCAGGCGCTGACCAGCAGCCACACGGACCACACGAGGATGAGGACAATGCCCGCCAGCGTGGGAATGGTGTTCGCCGGGGAGAAGCCTTCGGCCCCGATGATCCAGCCCTGGGCGAGGTAGGCGAGCCCGGTCAGCGCCATGAGAAAGCCGATCAGCCGGGAGACGCGGCGCGCCCCGACAACCACGGCACCGGTCAGGACCAGGGCCACGCCCAATACGAAGCTCTGGTAACTGCGCATGCCCCACTCCAACCAACGGATACCCTCGGCCGTCGCAAACCGCGCAGCTTTCTCCGGCTCCGGAGCCGCAGCCCAGGCGTCCACGGCGTGCTTGAGGGCAACGCCGTCGACGGCTTGGAGCGCCGCGTAAAGTGTCAGCGCGGCGACCGCGGCGACAGCGCCGAAGCGGGCCGTCCAGGCCATGGCCCCCTCCGGTGCTTTCAGGACCACCAGCAGGACCAGCAGCCCGGAGATGAGAAGCGCCATGCCGGCGAACTGGCCGAGGTGGACTGCGGTCCAAATACCGCTGCGGGCGTACTCCGCGAACGTCGCCGGGTGGTCGTTTGCGCTGGCCGTATCGGCATGGAGCAACCCGGCGACCACTGACAGCACGAAGCCGGCAAACGCCAGGATGGCGGCGAGGCGAAGCGGTGCACGGGCTGATGACGGGCGCCCAGACCCGGCCGAAGCCGCCGGCCGCGGATCATGATCTGTGCCGTATTTCTTCATGGCATCGTCCGTTTCGTGCCGACGCGCGGGTGCGCGAAGTGCTCCCCTAAGCGCAGGCTACGCCGATTGCGTCCGCGGAGCCACGGACCTTTGACCGGCATCTCGCGGCCGCACGTGCGACCCGGCGGGACCGCCCGTTAATCTGGACCCCGCCACACCCATTAGGACTGCGCTCCTCCATGGCCCAACCGCGCAGCGAAGCGCGCGACCGCGTCTTCCGGAGTTGGCGCGGGACCGAAGAGCTCTGCCTGGCGGCTGGTCTTGGCCACGTAGCGGCCGGTATCGAACCAGGCCGCCATGGCTCCCATGTCTTTCATGAGCGGGGCTGACTTTCCCGCAACCTTGCCCACAGCGCGGAGCAGACCGGCGGGAATGGACACGACCCTGATTTTCTTGTTCGCCAGCCGCGACACCAGCCCAGCGCCCTCCTGCATGCTGATCGGCCGGCTCCAGCCCAGATCGATGCGTTCCCCGGCGGCGATGTCCGCGTCAACGGCTTCCGCGAGATAAGTCGCGACGTCGCTGACCAGAACGAATGTCAGGGGCACGCTTTTAGAGCCAAGCCAGACGATCCGGCCCTTCTCGAACGGGTCACCGCCCATCTGGGCGATCTGATCGAAAAATGCTCCGGGACGCAGGGCAACGAACGGGACGCCGAGTTCTTCGAGTTTGTCCTCGGCGAGCTTCTTGTGCCAGAAATGCGGCACATTCGGTGTCTGGTCGCTCGTGAGGATGCTGGTGAGCACGAAGCGCGGCACCCCGGCTTTGCTGGCGGCGATGGCGAGATTGGCGTTGCCCCGCGTGTCGATCTCGTGGGCGTTCTTGTTCTTCCCGGTGTACCCGGCCGCCGTCGTGATCACAGCGGCGGCGCCGGTCATCGCGGCGACGAGCGAATCGAGGTCGAGCATGTCGCCGCGGGCTATCTCGACGCCCTTGGCCTCGAGTTTGCCCGCGTCCGAGCTCGGGCGGACAAGCGCCCGCACCTTCTTGCCCCGGTCAAGAAGCCGGTCGACGACCTGCCCACCGAGCGATCCCGTTGCACCGACAACCAGAACGGGTTCCTGTTCAGACATTGTTATCTCCTAGATGTTTTCTCTGCGGCAGCTGCGAAGGGCGGGCACCCGGGTAACCCGGGTAATAAGCCGAAGGAGTTCGACGGCGCCCGTAGCCTGTGGGCGTTTAGTTCGGCGGCGCCTGGCCCGCCCCGCTCCACAGCCGCCGCCACCAGGGCCGCTTCGGCTCCGGCTCCGGAGGGGCGACGGCGGCCGCGGCAGCCCGGCGGCCCCGCCAGCGGTCCAGTTCGACGTCGACGTCCCGCGTCTTGGTGATCACGGGCGGCCCGCCCTGTAGCTGCCGCCGGGCGTCGATGACCCGGGCATTGAAGTCCTCCACGATCTCGCGGACCTGCTTTTCGCTGAACTGGGCATCGAGCCGCGCGTCGAGCTCGGCGTCCTCGGTGCGGAGCAGGATGGCCTTTGGGCCCAGGCCGGAGATGTTCTCCCGCTGGATCAGGCCCTTGACCCACCAGTCGGGGTCGTACGCCTCGCCCAGCCCGGGAATGGGTTTGCCGGCGTACTTGAGGTTGTCGAACTTGCCCTGCGCCATGGCATCCCGGATCAGGTACTCGGCCTTGGCGGCGTCGTCGATCTTGGCGCGCTTTTGCCGGAGTTCCTTCTCGGCGGTGTTGAGCTCGTCGTTCTCCTGCGCGGTGCTGCCCGAGGCCCGCACGGCCCGGAGTTCCGCGGCACGCTCCACCCGGCGCCGGAAAGCGCTGTTGGAACCACTGACCCCGCTGCTCATCAGTCACCACCGTCCTCGCCTGTCGGAATCGCGGATCTGCCTTCCAGTATGAGGAACAGCCGGGCGGCGGCAAAAGGTCCGCGCGGCAGCAAACCGCGGCCATTGCAACCCGCCCTCTCGCCGAGACGGGATCCTTACACTCCCGTAACCCGGTGTTAACCCACCCGTGCGAAGCTGGGGACTTCGGATAAAACTAAGCATCCTTCCCATCTTTTCTGCACAGCAGATCCCGAGGAGTTGCAGCCGTGAACAGCCAAAACCAGAGCGCGTCCGGAAGCCCCCTACAAACCAGCCGCGAGGAAGCGCCAGAGGACCAGAGCAGCACGCACGTCACGCATGTCCGCGAAGACGTGGCCATGGCGGGCCGGTGCGCCAACGTCCACCTGCCCACCGGGCGCACGTGCACGTTGCCCAAGCGCCACCCCGGCTCGTGCAATTTCGTCGGACCCGAGGACGCGGAGCACGTTGCAAAACAATAGATCAAAGCAGTAGGACGAAGCGCACTCCCTACGTGGTTTTGCGCAAGGATTCCGGCGGATCCGGTCCCGGGTGCTGCGCCGCGGCCCGTACCACCGGACGCCACAGCCCTGACCCGGCCGGCATTGCCGGCTGGGCCGCCCGGCTCGGACCTCCCGGAGCGGAAGCACCCCGGTCCCGGAGGCTGGCCCATGTCGGCGGTATCGCGGCCATCGCCGCCCTGGTCCTCTACCTGACGTGGCGTGTCCTGTTCACGATGCCGTCGGGTGAATGGAACCTGGCCATCGCCTGGATCCTGGTCACCTTCGAGGCCCTGCCGCTGGCCGGACTCATCCTGAAGGCGTGGTCAGTGTGGAACATCGACAGCCATCCGCCGGCGCCCGTGACGGAGGCCCCGAACGGCATGCGGGTGGCGGTGCTGATCCCCACGTACAACGAGCCCATCGAGGTTCTGACGCCCACGGTTGCGGCGGCCTGCGAACTGGCCCCGGCGCATGAGACGTGGGTTCTCGACGACGGCGACCGGCCTTGGGTCGAAGAAATGTGCGTCGCCTACGGCGCCCGGTATGTCCGACGGGCCGTCCACGACCACGCCAAGGCCGGCAACATGAACCACGCATTGTCCCTGATGGCCTCGGAGAAGGCCGCCGGCGGCCCGGGCATCGACATCATCGCGGTCCTGGACTGCGACCACGTCCCGCTGCCCACGTTCCTCACCGCCACCCTGGGCTGGTTCGAAGACCCCGGGATCGCCCTGATCCAGGGTCCGCAGTCCTTCTACAACGGCGGCGCGTTCGACGACGACGGCATCACGGGTGAGCAGGGCACCTTCTTCAACGTCCTCATGGCGTCCCGCAACGTACCCGGCGCCGGACCCTTCTGGTGCGGGTCGACGTCGTTGTTGCGCCTGAGCGCCCTGGAGGAGGTGGGCGGCGTGGCGACCGAGACCATCACCGAGGACATGCACACCATGCTCAAACTCATCCGGCGCGGCTGGCGGACCGTCTACCACCACCAGACGCTCGCCGTCGGGCTCGCGCCGGCGACGCCGGACCAGTACCTGCTGCAGCGCCGGCGCTGGGGCATGGGCGCCATGCAGATCCTCGTCCACGAGAAGCTGTGGGCGGCGAAGGGGTGGCTGTCGTGGCGGAATTACCACGAGTACCTCAACGGCACGCTGTGGTGGCTGGAGGGCATCGCCACGCTGGTGGCCTTCCTGATTCCGGTGGTGATCATGCTGTCCGGGGCGCAGACCTCCACCGCCGGGCCGCTGCTTTTCACCGGGGTCTTCCTGGTCATGTTCACCGTGCGCCTGTGGGGGTCCAAGCAGCTGATGCGCAACGAAATCCACTGGCCCACGGCCTTCGCCCTGCGGATTTTCCGCGTCCCGGTCGGCCTGGCGTGCCTCTGGTGGCTCATGTCCCGGAACATCCTGGAGTTCCAGGTGACGCCCAAGGGCGCCGCCGACCTCCGGCTCCGGGGCCGGACCCCGCGCATCCTGATCGTGATGGTTGTCCTCATCTCCGCGGTGATTCTTTACGCGGCCGCCGGGTTGGCCGGGCTGGTGCCCTGGCGCACGACGCCCGGTTCCACGGTGGCGTCCGGTGCCTGGCTGGTGCTCGCCGGCGCGGTCCTGGTGCTCGGGACGCGCAGGATCCGGGCCGCCGAATTCGCCACATCCCGCCGCAACGCCTACCGGATGGAGGTGTCCGCGCCGGTGGAGGCCGAGGGCACCAGCGGAGAGCTGCTGGACATTTCGGTCGGAGGCGCCGCAGTCCGCTTCCCGCACGGCACGCTGCCGGCTTCGGGGACAGTCACGCTCCGGTTGCCGGAGGCCGCGCCGGTCCGGCTGCAGGTCATCCGCACCACCAGGCA
The DNA here is from genome assembly GCF_056406115.1 of Arthrobacter sp. P1_D4. Classification (NCBI taxonomy): domain Bacteria; kingdom Bacillati; phylum Actinomycetota; class Actinomycetes; order Micrococcales; family Micrococcaceae; genus Arthrobacter; species Arthrobacter sp. P1_D4. The sequence goes on from NZ_JBFUAU010000001.1 coordinate 145,009, forward strand.
ACCCGACGGCACCGAGATCGCGTCCCTGCGGGCGGCCGACGACGACTGGGCCACCTATCGTGCGCTCTCGTTGTGGATCTTCCACACGCCCGCCGGGGCGCTGCCCGATTTCCCGCCCGGCGTCCCGGCCGCGGCGTCGCTGCGGGGGCGCTGAGGGCTGGAGACCGGCGTTACCGTCCGCTCACTCCCCCTCGAGGCAGAGGATGAACCCGGGAAACACATGCCGGCCGGGGCGTCCGCCCACCTCGTCGATGGCCCGGCGGATCTGCCGGAGCTGCTCCACGGTCATCTGCAGCGGTGGTTCGTCGGGCTGGTAGGTGGTGAAGATCGGATAGTCGACGCCGGGCTGCCGCGACATTTCGATGTGGCAGCCCAGGACATGGGTGACGGTGTGGGTGGCGCAGAACCCGATCAGCCGTTCGATGGTGCTCACAAACGCTGGCCAGTCCTGGATGTAGAGCCGGCCGGGATAGACCGTGTCTCCGGTGAGCAGGAACCCGGTGTGGGGATCGTAGAACGTCACGGCCGCGTTGTGGTGCCCCGGGCTGGGCCAGCATGCCAGGACGCGCCCGCCGAGGTCCACCTGCGCGGGCTGACCGGCGCCGCCGCCGGCGTCCGGGTCGCCGGCGTCCGGGTCACTGGCGTCAGTGAATCCGAAGAATTCCCAGGCGTTGTCCCGGGCCGCATCCACCAGAACGGTGTCGGGACGGCCGGCGAACTGGGCATCGCCTGCGACATGATCGCCATGCGGGTGGGTATGGAGGACAAGGAGGCCGTAGCCGTCGCGGGGATGGGCGGCGAGCCACGCGTCCATGAGGCCGTCGACAACGCGGCGCAGCGGGAAGAAGTCCGCGGATGCGGTCGCGCCGGTATCGATCAGGACGGCCCTGGCGTTGCCGAACAGCAGGAACATGAACGGCGCCTCGTAGTTGACCGCCATGTTCTGGCGCAGGATGAACGTGTGCCCGTCGTAGGCGTGGACCTGGATGTCCGGGTCCGTGTTGTGCTTCGCCGACTCCGAGCCGTGGATCCAGGCCACCTCAAGGTCTCCGGACCGGGCGCCGCCTGCCGTGAAGTCGATCAGGTCCGGGGGCGTCTCCATGCGTTCTCCTAAGGGCGTCAGCGCCAGTGGCGGCGGGTGCGGCGGACGTCGGTTCCGCAGTGACGCACCAACACTCCATGATGACCGGTCCCCTTCCGGTCCTCAAACCCCGTCGGTTGCTCCGTAAAAGCCCTTTTGACGAGTGATTACGGCACCTACGGAGCAATCGATGGGCCCCCGCAGCTCTGCAGACCTCACCTTGGTCCGTAGACCTAAAACGGGCCGCGTAATTTAGGAACTTTTCCATACTTTGGGCGATGCCTGCTGGATAGGCTGAGGTGTCCGGACAAAGCCGTCCGGGAAGGGTGCCAATGTCAGAAAGAAGCCCATGGCCGCAGCTACAGTGGACGACATCCTCGCGGATCTTCCGCTGGGTTTCGCCAGCCTGATGCTTCGGCCTTCCCGCACGGATGCTGTGATCGAACGCTTTCTGATCGTCGACGCCGATGACGAGACCGCCGACGGCGCGACTGCGTTCGTCCTGCTGATCGGCGTTCGCGGACGCTCCGCGTTGCCCGCAGTGCGGCGCCTCTTGAAAAGCCCGCCCCTGGTCCTGGCCGTCAAGGGCAGCCCCGACGAACTGGCGGAAGCCGAAGAGCTGCTCCGCGCCGCCGGAACCGGCCTGCTGCTGGTGGACCCGGCGGCAGACTGGGACCGCTTGCTGTCCATCGCCAAGGACCGGATCCAGCCGCCCAGCTACCAGCGCGAAGTGCTGACCCTGCTCGAAGAAGACCTCTTCGCTATCGCCCAGACGACGGCCCGCCTGACCTCCAGCCACGTGGTGATCGAGGACGCCGCCAACAAGGTCCTGGCCTACTCCACGGTCACCAACGCCATTGACGAGCTGCGCAAGGCCTCGATCCTGGCCCGGCGCGGCCCGCGCAAATACGAACTCCTGCTCAAGGACCTCGGCGCCTACCGCGAGCTGCACCGGACGCGCCTGCCGGTCCGGGTTCCCGCCCGGCCCCAGGACGGCCTGCGGGAGCGCGTCGCCATCAGCCTGTTCGCCGGTGACCGCATCATGGGCTACATCTGGCTCCAGGAAACCGGCGGGGGCTTCGGCGACGACGTCGACTATGTGCTCACCGGCTCGGCCGCGCGGGCCTCCGCCGAGCTGATCCGGTACCGCAACCAGCAATCCGTGCACATGCGCGAGGACCGGATCGTGCGCCTCCTTTCGGGTCCCGCGGAGGCTGCGGCGAGCGCGCACAGCGAGAAAATCCCAGCGGACCGCCCTGCGGCCCTGATCCTGATTGGCCTCTCCGCGTCCGAAGCCCAGGAGAACGACGCCGCACTCAAACACGGCGAGCTGGCCAACCTCGCTTCAATCCATGCAGCCGCCTACAAGCCTTCAGCCATCGTGGGACAGTTTCACGGCGACACCGCCGTGATCCTTCCCGGGCTGCAGTCCGCCAACGCCGGGGCCGGTCTGCGGAGTCTGGCCGAGGCAATCGTCAAGGACGCCAACAAGCACCTCGGCATCAGCCCCTTTGCCGCCGTCGGCCCCGCTGTTCCCGATCTGCTATCAATCCATTCTGTGACCGGAATATGCGAAGCGCTGCTGGGCTGCATGCGCCGCTCCGGCGAAGTTTCGGTTGCCACGGTGGACGATTTCGAAGCCGAGATCCTCTTCCACGACGCAGTGGAGAACTTTACGACGGCGGCCTTCCGGCACCGCAGCCTCTGGGCCCTGCTCCGCGACGACGCGGAACTGGCCGTAACCCTGCGTGCCTTCTTCGACGCGTCACTCGACGTGGCCGAGTGCGCGAAGCGGATGCAGCTGCATAAGAACACCGTCTACTACCGGATCGGCAAGGTCAGCCGGGTCACCGGCCTGGACTTCGGCAATCCCCGCCATGCACTGGTCGCGCTGCTGCATGTTCAGGAGTGGTCCGGCACACAGAAGGAGCACGTGGGCAAGAAATGATGACAACACTTGATTCGCCGCCGCTTGCCTTATTACTGGATGACATTGTCCGCGGCCACCGGCCCCGGACGGAAGCGGGGTCAGTCCCCGCAAACATTCCCCACCTGCAGTCCCCGCCGTTCGACCGTTTCGGCATCGCGGTTGCCACAACGTCCGGGGAGCTATTCAGTTCCGGCGACGCCGATCTTCCGTTCTCGATCCAGAGCATCTCCAAGGTCTTCACCCTGGCGATGGCGCTCGGCGCCGATGACTCCGGCTCGTTGTGGTCCAGGGTCCTTCGCGAGCCTTCAGGGACGTCCTTCAACTCTTTGGTCCAGCTTGAAGTCGAGCACGGGATCCCGCGGAACCCGTTCATCAACTCGGGCGCCCTGGTGGTCACCGACCATCTGATGGAAAGAACTCCCGACGCCGCCGCCCAGGTCCTGCGTTTCCTCACCGGCCAGGTGGGTCACCAGAATGGAAGACAGGGTCCGTTCATCGACGAGGCGGCCGCAAAGAGTGAACTCTCCAGCAGCAGCCGCAACCTGGCCCTCGCCCACTTCCTGAAGGAATTCGGCAACCTGCGGCGGCCCGCACAAGCCGTGGTGGAGAACTACGTCCGGCAGTGCTCAATCATGATGACCTGCGTGGAGGTGGCCAAGGCAGGTCTATTCCTCGCGCAGGATGGTCGTGGAGTACAAGGCGCGGTGATCTCCAGGAGCGAGGCTAAGCGCATCGGCTCCATCATGCTGACCTGCGGCATGTATGACGCAGCCGGCGAGTTCGCCTACCGCGTGGGACTTCCCGGGAAAAGCGGTGTAGGCGGCGGCATCCTGGCGATTGTCCCCGGCCAGTGCGCCATCTGCGTCTGGAGCCCGCGGCTGGATTCCAAAGGAAATTCCCTGGCAGGCACGGCGGCTCTCGCTGACCTGTCCGACCGGACCGGGTGGTCGATTTTCTGATCTGACGTCCGGCTGTCCCCACAATCTCCCTCCAGAACCCCATTTAGATCTCTGACAGATCGAAAGGAACACCCATGCCCAACAACCCCAATGACGAGGTTGGCTTGTACCAGGCCGATGGCGGCCACGCCCACGCTTCGGATTCCCTGATCCACGCGGAGGACTCGGGCTATCACAAGAGCCTGAAGCCCCGGCAGATCCAGATGATCGCGATCGGCGGGGCCATCGGGACCGGCCTGTTCCTGGGTGCCGGCGGCCGGCTCAACGCGGCAGGCCCGTCACTGGTCATCGCCTACGCCGTCTGTGGCTTCTTCGCGTTCCTGATCCTGCGCGCCCTGGGTGAACTGGTGCTGCACCGGCCCTCGTCAGGATCGTTCGTGTCCTACGCCCGCGAATTCTACGGAGAGAAAGCCGCGTTCATCTCCGGCTGGTTCTATTGGATCAACTGGGCCACCACCACCATCGTGGACATCACCGCCGCGGCCCTCTACATGAACTTCTTCGGCAAATACATCCCTTGGATGGGGGCCGTACCGCAGTGGGCGTGGGCGCTGATCGCCCTCGTCGTGGTCCTTTGCCTCAACCTCGTCTCCGTCAAGGTGTTCGGCGAGCTCGAGTTCTGGTTCGCCCTGATCAAGGTCGCGGCCCTGGTCGCATTCCTGTTGGTCGGCACCTACTTCGTCATGTTCGGCACGCCCGTGGAAGGCCAGGAAGTCGGATTCAGCCTCATCACCGACAATGGCGGCCTCTTCCCCAACGGGCTGCTGCCCATGATCATCCTTATGCAGGGCGTGCTGTTCGCCTACGCCTCGATCGAACTGATCGGTACCGCCGCCGGCGAAACCGAAAACCCCGAAAGAATCATGCCCAAGGCCATCAACTCCGTGGTCTTCCGGATCGCCGTCTTCTACGTCGGCTCGGTCATTCTGCTCGCCCTGCTGCTGCCCTACACCTCGTATGAAAAAGGCGTCAGCCCGTTTGTGACGTTCTTCGGATCCATCGGTATCCAGGGCGTGGACGTCATCATGAACCTCGTGGTCCTCACGGCCGCCCTGTCCTCGCTGAACGCCGGTCTTTACTCCACCGGCCGCATCCTGCGTTCCATGTCAGTGGCCGGATCGGCCCCGAAGTTCGCCCAGCGGATGAACAAGGCCGGTGTCCCCTACGGCGGCATCGCCATCACCGCCGGCGTCTCCCTCCTCGGGGTCCCGCTGAACTACCTGGTCCCCGGCCAGGCTTTCGAGATCGTCCTGAACGTCGCCGCTGTAGGCATCGTCGTCACGTGGGCCACCATTGTGCTCTGCCAGATCCAGCTCAAACGGTGGGCAGACAAAGGCTGGCTTGAGCGCCCCACTTTCCGGATGTTCGGCGCCCCCTACACCGGTTACCTCTCCCTGGTATTCCTGCTCGGCGTCCTCGTCATGGTCTTCATCGATTCCCCGCTCACATTGCTGGTGACCCTGGTGGCCTGCGCGCTGATGGTAGGCGGCTGGTACGCCTGCCGGAAACAAATCCACGACATCGCCGAAACCCGCGACGGCTTCACTGGCGCCGCGCCCGTGCTGGCCAACCGGACTCCAATCCGCTAATCGAACATCCCAGTGCCGACCAATCCCGCAACCCGGCACCCAACGCGAAAGCCTTCATGAAGCCACGAAACCCGCTGAGTCCCGGCCGAACCAGCACTCTGCAGGAACTCGACCCGCCAGCTGCGCACAAAGACAAGCCGCCGGCGTCGAACGACAGCTGCGAGGACGTCTGCTTCTTCTGCACCGGACCGGAAACAGACTAGCCACCGTTCCGCTGGATTCAGTGGACATGCCATGCCCGCCAACCCAACCCAACCCAAGAAGACAAGTAGTGATGAAAACCGAGTCTGCATCCATAATGACCGCAACCGACACGCACCCAGTTGAAGGCGACACCATCAAACCCGTGCAGACGGCCCCAGGGGCTGTCCTGGATAACCGCAACGGCGCCAGCACCCTCAAGTCCGCCGGCCACGTGATTGTTGATTCGCTCGCGGCGCACGGGGTAGAACGCACGTTTGTTGTCCCCGGGGAAAGCTTCCTGGACGTCCTCGACGGGCTGCACGGCTCTGAGATCGAGACCGTGGTCTGCCGGCACGAGGGCGGTGCCGCCTACATGGCCGAGGCCGACGGCAAGATGAACCAGCGTCCCGGCGTCGCCATGGTCACCCGCGGCCCCGGGGCAGCGAACGCCCACGTGGGCCTGCACACCGCGTGGCAGGACTCCACCCCGATGCTGCTCTTCGTCGGACTGATTCCGTTCGCGCACCGGGACCGCGAGGCGTTCCAGGAGTTCGACATCAAGGCGTGGTTCGACACGGGCGCCAAACGCGTGATGGTCCTGGACCACCCCGAGCGGGCCTCCGAAATTGTCGCGGAGGCAATGTTCGCGGCCATGAGCGGCCGTCCCGGGCCCGTGGTAGTGGGCCTGCCGGAGGACATCATCCGGGTCCCCATTGATCCGGCCCTGCACCCGGCCATCCCGGTGGCCGCGGGCGGGATGAGCAGCACCGATGCCGGTGCGCTGGCTGAGGCGCTGGCACAGTCGAAGAAGCCGCTCTTTGTCACCGGCGGGAATGACTGGACCCAGGAAGCCGCCTCGGAACTAACCCGCTGGCTCGAAAAGCACCACATCCCGGCCGCGGCGGAGTGGCGGACACAGGGGACCGTCTCCTTTGATTCGCCCAGCTACGTGGGGCCGATCGGCTACGGCCGGCCCCGCCCCACCTATGACCTCCTGGAGGAAACCGACCTGCTCGTTTTCGTCGGGACGGTCCCGGGGGACGTGATCACGGACGGTTTCGTGTGCCGGCAGGACTGGAACAAGAACAACTTCCTCGTCAGCATCGATCCCTCGCTGCGCGGCCGCTCCGGTCCGGTCTCCCGCCAGATCCTGGCCAAGCCGGACGCCTTCGTCCGGGACCTGGTCAACATCGACCTGCCCGTCAAGGAGGAGTGGAAGGCGTGGACGGCCCGGATGCGCGCCGAGCAGCGCTCCTTCGCCAGCCTGCCGCCGTCGGTCCCCGGCGACGGGCCCGCGAAGATGGACACCCTGATGGCCAACCTCGTGCCGCTGCTGCCGGAGGACGCCCTGGTGACGTTTGGGGCGGGCGAGCACACCAACTGGGCGCACCGGTACTTCCCCACCCGGCGCTACGCCTCGATGATCAGCGCCCGGAACGGTTCCATGGGGTACTCGGTGCCCTCGGCCATCGCCGCCTCGCTGGCCAGCCCGGAGCGCCGGGTGGTCACCATCGCGGGCGACGGGGAATTCCTCATGAACGGCCAGGAGCTCGCCACGGCCGCCCAGTACGGAGCCACGCCGCTGATCATCGTGATGGATAACCAGGAGTACGGCACCATCCGCACCCACCAGGAACGCCACTACCCGTCCCGGGTGTCGGGGACGCAGCTGAAGAACCCCGACTTCGGCATGATGGCCCGGGCGTTCGGCGGTTTCGGCATCACCGTCACCGAGGATAAGGACGTGCCGGCCGCCCTCGAGGCGGCGCTGGCCGCCATCGACCGGGACGGTGTGTTCGCCCTGGTCCACCTCGTCGTCGAACAGCGGGTCAAGGCCTACTAAATCCAAGCTGCCTAACCTGGTTGCGCTATCAGTCCTGGTCGTCATTCGGCGTCCATAACAGCCATGACCGATAGCGCAACAAGTGGTTGGAGGGGTGCCTCGAGGCTACTCCCCTGTTTCGCCGCCTATTCCCCCGTCTCGCCGTCTAGGGCCTCGCGGAGGAGGTCGGCGTGGCCGTTGTGCCGGGCATACTCCTCGATCATGTGGCACAGGATCCAGCGCAGGCTCGGTGCCGAACCGTCGGGCCACGGGCGACGAGCCAATTGGTCCAGGCCGCCGCCGGCCAGGGCCTCCGTGACGCTGGCCCGGGACCGGTCCACGGCGTCCTGCCACAGGGTGCGCAACTGGTCCGGGGTGTCCCCGGCGGCGGAGTGCCACTCCCAGTCCGGGTCGGCCTTCCAATCCACGGCGGCAAACGGGGCCTCCCGGTCCCGGGCGTGCAGGGAACGGGAGAACCATTCGCTCTCCACATAGGCCATGTGCTTTAGGAGCCCGCCCAGCGTCATCGATGAGGCAGCGGTAGTAGCCACGAAGCCGGCCGCGTCCAGCCCTGCGCATTTCCACGCCAGCGTGGCCCGCTGGTAGTCCAGGAAACCCAGGAGGGTCGCGGTTTCGTCGGAGGCGAGGGGAGGCTCCGGGCGGCCCTGATCGTCCACAATTGTCATGCGCGTGAGTCTAGCCGCCCGGCCTCCACGTCGCCGGAAACCGTCCGCTTCGCCGGAAGAGTACGGCGAGCCGGCACGCTTCCGGCGACTTCGACGACGGCGGGCAAGCGCACGGTCCGTCTGGTGCGCACGGTCCGCCTGGCGCGCCGGTGGATGACGTACTCGGCCACCGCAAGGTTGATCACCCAGGCTGCCCCCAGGAGCACCGCCCGGGTCGGCTCGTCGGGCGGGCCCACCAGCAGCATCCACGGCAGCCCTGTCAGCGCCTGCGTTCCCGCGGCGACGCCGATCGCGTAGCCGCGCGTCATCCACGCGCCGTGCCGCACAAAGTCGCGGCGCACAACCGCCACGACTCCCAGGACAATGCTCGCCGCCATGGCCGAGCCGAAGACCAGCCGCAGCACCAACAGCGCCGGTCCGTCCCCGGGCGGCAGCGGATAGAAGACGGCCATCCACAGGCCGGACAGGGCGGCCAGCAAGCCCGCCGGCGCGAGGATGCGGCCGGCGACCCGGTGCCAGCCGCGGCGGCCCCGCAGCGCGGGGAGGAACTGGAACGCACCGAGCAGGCTGTAGGTGGTGACGCTAAGGATGTGCGTCACCACAGGCACGGGCGAGGCGAAGAACCGGGCGTTCTGGGCGGTGATGGCGGCACCGCCGGTCAGTTCCGTCAGCCGCGCCGCGCCGGCGATCACCGGGATGAGGCTGAGAAGGATCAATCCGGCGGCCACTGGCCACTGGGGGCGGCGGCGGACACGGGGGACGGGGGCGCTGCTGGCGTGTGTTGTCACGGCGTGGTCCTTGGCTGGGATGGCTGGTGGCGGTGGTACATGAATCGCGCGGTGTACGGCGTACACCTGATGCGGCCACGTTAGGTGTACGGCGTACACTTGTCAATAGAGAACCGTTAGGGAAGGGTGGCCGGATGACCCAGCAAGCGGAGCGCACGCGCCGGATCCCGTTGAGCCGGGACCGCGTCCTGGCTGCCGCCGTCGTGCTGGCCGATCAGGTGGGGATCGAGGCGCTGAGCATGCGCCGGCTGGCGCAGGAACTCGGCGTCGTCCCGATGGCGCTGTACAAGCACGTGGCAAACAAGGAGGAACTCCTTGACTGCATGGTGGACGCCCTTGTCAGCGAGATCGATCCTCCCGTCCGTGATGCCGGCTGGAAGGACACCGTGCGCCTGAGGGTGCTCTCGGCGAGGGGGGCGCTGCTGCGGCATCCGTGGGCCCGGCAAGTGCTGGAATCGCGCACCAATAAAACGCCGGCGGTCCTTGGCTACATGGACTCGTTCATCGGCATGTTCCTGGCCGGAGGCTTCTCCGTGGACCTGACCCATCACGTCATGCACGCCCTCGGCAGCCGCATGTGGGGGTTTACCCAGGAGCTGTTCGACGACTCCGCCGGCGGGGACGCCGCAGGGCTGGCGACCCTTCCGCCGGAAGCGCAGGCGGCCATGTTCCGGGAGATGGCCGAGCGGTATCCGAACATTCTGAAGGTCGCCACCGCCTCCGCGCACCAGGACTCCGTGGTGGGCCAGGGGTGCGATGACCAGTTCGAGTTCGAGTTCGCCCTGGACCTGCTCCTGGACGGCTTCGAGCGGCTGCACCGGCAGCACTGGAGCTCCACTCCGGCACAAACCAGCCCGGCACAGACCAGCCCGGCACAAACCAGTCCGGCGCAGACCTCCACGCCGGCAACGCCCTGACCGGCCCCTACTCCTCCAGGAACCGCAGCAGGTACGGAAGAGTGGTCCGCATGGCCCGCAGGTCGCCCCCGCTCGCGGCCAGCTCGCCCAAATAATCGCCGTGGCTGCCCGGCACGATCATCAGACGTGCCCCGGGAATGAGCCGTGACATCTGCACGGCATGGTCAGCGCTGACGACGTCGCGGTCGGCGCTCAGCACCAGGGTGCGGGCCGTGATGCGGCGCAGGTCCTCGTCCGGCCAGCCGGGGAAGGTCAGGATCCGCTGGCGGTCCAGTTCGAACATCCGCTCGAGGTGTCCGGGCTCCGGGTTCAGCCGGCGGTCCGCGTCCTGGTACACCTCCGGCATGTCATCGAGGGTTGCCTTTTCCATCCCCTCCCAAAATTCATCGCCCACAGCGTCGCGGCTGGCGAAGGTGGAGGCGGCAATCAGGCACCGCACCATGGACGGATGCCCCATGGCCAGCGCGAGCGCGGTGTGGCCCCCGGCGCTGAACCCGAGCACATCCACGGAGTCCACGTTGAGCTCATCGAGCACGGCTTTGATGTCCTCTGCCGATCCTTCGGCGGTGAGCGGCCGGGCGGTAGCCGCGGTCCGGCCGTGGCCTTCCTCTTCGACGGCGATCACCTGCAGGCTCTCGGCCAGCAGCGCGGGGATGAGGCCGGCGAAGTTGGTCTCGATGCTCGAGCCTCCGCCGGGAATCAGCAACAGCGGGGGCTCGCCGGCCCGCGGGTGACCGTGGACCTCGTAGTACATGCGGAGGTCGCCGTTCGCCGCGTAACCGTGGGTGAATGTCACACGGCATGTTACCGCCGCTAATGCCGGGCTGAACAGGGCCTTGCGGACGACGGCGGGAGATTCCCGCCGTCGTCGTGTTGCGTTGCAGGTCAAGCGTTGACGGACTCGGCGATGATCGCGTCGACCTGGCCCAGCGCCTCCCTCATGCCTTCTTCCATGCCCATGGCGACGATCTTCTCCATCTGCTCCTCCGCCTCGAACGTGGACATGATGGTCATTCGGGTGCGGTCGCCGATTGGCTCCAGTGTCACAACTCCATGGATCGTGCCCATGTCGGCCACGGGGTCGCCGTTGTCGTCCGCGAAGCCATCATCGAACTCCAGCCGGTGCGGGGCGTTGATGGTCACGAACCGCCACCAGCCGCGGGCTTTCTCCCCCTCGGGTCCCGTCATGTAGTAGCTGGCCTCGCCGCCCGGGACGAACTCGTGCTTTTCGAAGGTGGCCGGCCACGTGGGCGGCCCCCACCAGCGCTCGAGCTGGCGCGGGTCTTCCCAGATTTGCCAGACGCGCCCAACTCCGGCATCAAACTCGGCGACCACGGTGAGGCTCAGCGCCTCAAGATTCTTGACTGAACTGACAACCGTCATGACGAACTCTCCTATCCTTCAGTTTCCTTCAGCTTGGCCTTGCGATTTATTCGTTGTTCTGGCGCCTGCCTGCGTCTCGTCAGGTTCCGGGGCGGCCGATTCGGCCAGCAGGTCCGCAATCCGGTCGGCGCGCTGGCGCCAAATGACCTCGTAGTCGTCCAGCAGGCGGCGGGCCCGCTGCAGGCCGTCATGGTTGGCCCGCACGATCTGCTCCCTTCCCCGCTTCTCCTTCGAGACAAGGGAAGCGCGTTCCAGCACCGCCACATGCTTCTGGACGGCCGCAAAACTCATGGCGTAGAGGGCAGCGAGCCCGGAGATCGAGTACTCGCCCACCGTCACCCGGCGCACGATGTCCCTGCGGGTCGCGTCGGCGAACGCCTGGAAAAGGCGGTCGAGTTCGTCGTCGTTGAGCTGGGTTCGGAGCTGATCTACAACCATTTGGTTGTAGGATAGTCCGACTGCTCGGGGGTGTCAATGTGTCGGGAATCGACCCCAGCGGCCTCGGCGCTGGGCGGCAAAGTGACCGGTGTGCGGAGCGTATGCCGAGCGTAGAGTGAGCCCATGAAGCGTGTGGTGATCGACCGCTTCGGCGGCCCCGAAGTCCTGCAGGTGGTGGAGGTCGACGATCCACGGCCCGGCCCGGGTGAAGTCCGCGTCAGGGTCCTGGCTTCGGGGGTCTCTTTCACCGATGCCCAGCTCCGCGCCGGCACCTACCTCGGCGGACCGAAGCCGCCGTTCACGCCCGGATACGAGCTCGTCGGCATCGTTGATGAGCTCGGGCCCGGTTGCTCGCGGGTGCGGGTCGGGGACCGCATCGGCGCGCTGACGGTGTGGGGCGCCAACGCCGAGCGCGTCTGTGTGCCGGAGGCATACGCGGTGGATGTGCCTGAGGACCTCGACCCGGCCGAGGTCGTAAGCCTCGTCTTCCCCTACATGACCGCCTACCAGTTGCTGCACCGGACGGCCCAGGCGAAGCCCGGGGAGAGCGTTCTGGTTCACGGCGCGGCAGGCAGGGTGGGCGCCGCCATCCTCGAGCTCGGAGCACTGGCCCGCCTCCGCCTCTACGGGACCGCCTCCGGCCGGGACCGCGCCGCAGTGGAGCGGCTGGGCGCGGTGGCGATCGACTATCAGAACGAGGATTTCCTGGCCCGAGTGCGCGGGCTCACCGGCGACGGCGTAGACATTGCCCTCGACGGGATCGGTGGGCCGTTGTCTCTGCGCTCCTTCCGGGCGCTGCGGCCCGGCGGCCGGCTCGTTGTGTTTGGCCGCTACGCCACCATCGCGCAGGGGCGCAAGAACTGGCCGGGCGTGATCGCCTGGTACGCGGCAACGGGGAGCGTCGCACTCTGGGGCTGGCTGTCACCCCGCCGAAAGGTGCTGTCCTACCGGATCCAGAAGCTGCGCATCCACCACCAGGACTGGTTCAGGGCAGACTTCTTCGCGCTGCTCGAGTTGCTTCGCCGCGGCGAGATTCACCCGGTGGTGGCCGAGCGCCTGCCGCTTTCGGACGTTCGTCGCGCCCATGAGCTGCTGGGGAGCACCGCGGCGAAAGGGAAGATCGTGCTCGTACCCTGATCCGGCATGGTCGCTGCCGCGGCGAAAGGGAAGATCGTGCTCGTACCCTGATCGGGCCCCGCCGGGTTCGCGGGAAGCCTGCGAGGTCGCCGGAAGGTTCCGGCGAGTCCGCACGTTTCCGGCGACTTCGCGGCCCAACGCCACGAGGGAGGATAGTTTTAGGGCATGACGGCAAGCTACACGTACGACGTCGAGATTCTGCACCTCCTCGTCTCGCCGGCACACGCCTACTTCGGCCGCGCCCGCGATGGTGCGGCGCAGGTCCCCACGACGGACGCGGACCAAGTGGAACTGGTGGCCGGCAAGGGCATCGTCGGCGACCGGTTCTTCGGCAAGGCCGCGCACATGGACGCCGCCGTCACCCTCCTCTCGATCGAGGCCCTCGAGGCGATGGCTGAAAAGCTGGGAGCCGGCCCCTTTGACCCGCTCCTGACCCGGCGCAATGTGGTCCTCCGGGGCGCCCACCTCGCTCCCCTGCTCGGCGAAGAGTTCGCGCTTGAATCGAAGGGCAACGTGGTCCGGCTCCGGGCCGGACGGCCAGCCCACCCCTGCGCGTGGATGGACCGGATGCTTGCCCCGGGCGCGCACGACGCCATGCGCGGCCGGGGAGGCGTGCGCTGCCAGCCGCTTTCGACCGGCCTCCTGAGCCGCGGCCCGGCCGTGCTGGTCAGCCCCGTCCCGCTCGACCCCGGGCAGGCCGGCGTCCCCACGCTGTTGCGCCCCTCCCGGCTGCCGTAGCGCGGCGAAGACCCGAGCGGCGCGGACGACGGCGGGCGTTGCGTGATCCGGCGAGCGGCGATCATGCTCTTTGCCGCGGATGTGGAACAAATGCGCATCCGAATCGTCCGCAGGAAATAGGCTCGGACTCATCGATCAGGCGGCCGCACGGCAACCGTCAAGTGCAAAAACCGGTGAAGGAGCCAGGGTGGACACCCGAAAGCTGAAGTATTTTCTGGCTGTTGTTGACCACGACGGGTTCAGCCGGGCCGCGGAGCACCTGCTCATCGCCCAGCCATCGCTCTCGCAGACCATCGCCGCCCTCGAGAAGGAGCTGGGCGTGCCGCTCTTCCACCGGATCGGGCGGCGGGCGGTGCTCACCGAGGCGGGCAAGGAGCTGATCGGGCCGGCCCGGCTCGTGATGCGCAACCTCGATGCGGCGCAGTCCGCGGTGCAGTCGGTGCGCGGGCTGCGCAGCGGACGGCTGGACATCGTCACGATGCCCTCACCCGGGATCGAGCCCCTGTCCTCGATGATCGCCGCCTTCACCCGTGCTCATCCCTTGGTCAGGCTCAATGTCAGCGCCGCCTTCACCCCGGAGGACGTCATCGAGTCTGTCCGAAGCGGCAGTACGGAGATCGGGCTGGCAGGCTCCCCCACGCCCATCAAGGTTCCCGGCGTTGAGGTGCTGGAGCTCGATCGCCAGCCGCTGATCCTTCTCATCAATCCCCAGTCCGATACGTTTGGCGCCGCAACAACGATTCAACGCGAGGAGCTGGCCGGCCACCGCCTGGTCGCGAGCCAGCGCGGCTCGCTGATGCGCTGGCTTGTGGACGATGCACTGGCGCGGGGGATCGACGCCGAAATCGTCGTCGAGGTCGCCCACCGGACCTCGATCCTGCCCTTGGTCCTGGCCGGGGTCGGCCACGCCGTGATGCCGTCGTCGTGGGCGCCCCTGGCGCACAAATCGGGGCTGCGGACGCTGCTGATCGAACCCGTATCCTACCTGGATGTTGCCGTTCTCAGCCGGAGGGACGACCTGACCCCCGCGGCCCGGTCCTTCCTGGCGGTGGCGCGGCTGCACGCGGCCCCGCAACCGCAAGGAAGGACAGACACGCCTCCCCCGGCACATCATCAATAGGCTGAACCTATCTAGCGGATCGGATCTTGGTCTTGGACGGCATGTGGTGCCGGCCCGTCTACTTGAAGAGGAAGGCAGTGTGACGCTGCTAACACACTCAACGAGGAGGTAGGCACATGAGCGCCACCCAGAAATTCAGCATCGCTTCAATCCCCGCAGACGGGGTCGGCAAAGAGGTCGTCTCCGCCGGACGCCGGGTCCTGGACGCCCTGGCGCAGAATTCCGGCGGCAAGTTCGCCTTCGAATGGACCGAGTTCCCATGGGGCTGCGAGTACTACGCCAAGACCGGCCAGATGATGGACCCCGACGGACTGGACACCCTCAAGGATTTCGACGCCATCTACTTCGGCGCTGTCGGCTGGGAAAACGTCCCGGACCACATCAGCCTCTGGGGCCTGCGCCTGAATATCACGCAGAACTTTGACCAGTGGGCCAACATCCGTCCGGTGAAGTTCCTCCCGGGCGTCCAGTCCCCGCTGCGCAAGGCCGACACCACCGAGCTCGACTGGATTGTGGTCCGCGAAAACAGTGAAGGCGAGTACGCCGGCCTCGGCGGGCGCAACCTCGGCGGCCGCGGCCCGGGCAACGAGGTCGCCCTGCAGACCGCGCTGTTCACCGAGAAGGGCTGCGAGCGCATCATGCGCTTCGCGTTCGATCTCGCCCGGACCCGGACGGTGAAGAAGGTCTCCTCCGTCACCAAGTCCAACGCCCAGCAGTACGGCATGGTCCTCTGGGACGAAACCTTCCGGCGTGTTGCCCTGGACTACCCCGATGTCGCCACCGAGAGCGTCCTGGTCGACGCGATGAGCGCCAAGTTCATCCTGCACCCGGAAGACCTCTCCGTGGTCGTCGCCTCCAACCTGAACGCCGACATCCTCTCCGACCTCGGCTCGGCCCTGGCCGGCAGCCTCGGCCTGGCGGCCAGCGCAAACCTGAACCCGGAGCGCCGCTTCCCGTCCATGTTCGAGCCGGTGCACGGCTCGGCCCCGGACATCGCGGGCAAGGGCATCAGCAACCCGATCGGCGCGATCGCCAGCGCAGCCCTGATGCTGGACCACTTTGGCCTCCACGAGGAAGCCCGCCGCGTCGAGGCCGCCATCGAAGAGGCAACCGGCGCCGGCCACCTGACCCGCGACGTCGGCGGCGACGCCACCACCGCGGACGTCACCGATGCCATCATCGAGGCCCTGGCCCGCACCCTGGCGGCCGTTTAGCGCTGAGGCGCACTAAAACGGACGACGGCACTGAAACGGACGACGCCGGCCGCGCGGCCGCCGTCGAACGCTACACACCGCACGGGGCGGCTGCGCCCAACTGGCTCCCGCCCCGTGCAAACCCCCCCCCACTTAAAGCATCTCCAGAGACATTCCACAATGAGGTAGGAATCATGGGACACATCACCACCGCGGGCACGGACATCCCCGCCCCCAAGAAACGCTGGTACAGGCAGCTGTACTTCTGGGTATTGACCGGCATCGTCCTCGGCATTCTGGTGGGCTGGCTGGCCCCGGCCGCGGGCATTGCCATGGAACCGATCGGCACCACCTTCGTCAACGCCATGAGAATGCTGATCGGCCCGATCGTGTTCCTGACCATCGTCGGCGGCATCGCCAGCGTCGCGGATCTGAAGAAGGTCGGCATGACCGGGCTGAAGGCCCTGACGTATTTCCAGATCGGCACGATCTTTGCCCTGCTCTTTGGCCTGGTCGCCATCAACATCTTCCGCCTCGGCGACGGCGTCAACGCAGACGCCAGCGCGATCAAGACGACGGACTCCGCGGCCAAACTCATCGACGCCGGCGCCCACCAGGAATGGTGGCAGTTCCTGACCCACGTCATCCCCACCAGCATCGTCGCGCCCTTCGTGGAAGGCGACATCCTCCAGATCATCTTCATCGCCGTGATCTTCGGCGTCGCGCTGAACGCCATGGGCAAGATCGGAGCGCCCGTCCTGGACGGTGTCCAGCGCCTCACCGGGGTCATGTTCAAAATCCTGGGCTTCATCATGAAGGCCGCCCCGCTGGGCGCGTTCGGCGCGATGGCCTTCGCCGTCGGCAAGTACGGCGTCTCCTCCCTCTCCAGCATGGGCGGGCTGATCGCTCTCTTCTACGCCACCTCGATCCTCTTCGTCGTCGTGGTCCTCGGGTCCGTCATGGCCTTCCTGAAGCTGAACATCTTCAAGATGATCCGCCACCTCAAAGAGGAGTACCTGCTCATTCTGGGCACCTCCACGGCCGAACCGGCCCTCCCGGGCCTGATGCGCAAGCTCGAGCACGCCGGTGTGAAGAAGGAAACGGTCGGGCTCGTGGTCCCCACCGGCTACAGCTTCAACCTCGACGGCGCCGCCATCTACCTTTCGCTGGCCGCCGTCTACATCGCCCAGGCAACCAACACGAACCTGACCATCGGCCAGCAGCTGGGCCTCATCGCGGTCATGCTGCTCACCTCCAAGGGCGCGGCCGGCGTCGCCGGCGGCGGCTTCATCGCCCTGACCGCCACCCTGGCCACGCTCGGCACCATCCCTGCCGCCGGCATCATGCTTATCTTCGGCATCGACAAGTTCATGTCCGAGTGCCGGGCCCTGGTGAACTTCACCGGCAATGCCGTCGCCACCTTGTTCATCGCCTGGTGGGACCGCACCCTGGACGCGGACCGCGTCCGCCGCGTCTTCAACGGCGAAACTGTTGAGACCCTGCCCAGCGAGGATCCGATCCTCCCGGACGGTTACGGCGACATCGACGATGACCTGATCGAATACGGCCACCACACGCACCAGGACAACAACCCGGAGCGCACAGAACCCGCCGATGCCGATTCGACGGCCAAGGACAACCGCCGCCCCGCCTACTCGGAAACCATCTGACATGGTCCACACCACCGCCCCGAAAACCGTGCGGACCCTCATCGCACCGGACAAGTTCAAAGGCAGCCTCACGGCCGGCGAGGTGGCCGATGCACTGGCCGCAGGGCTCCGCGCCGGAGCCGGCTCCATTGGCGGGGCCGGAGCGGTCCACTGCGAGCTGCTTCCGCTGGCCGACGGCGGGGACGGCAGTGTGGACGCCGCCGTCGCCGCCGGCTTCACCCGGCACCGCCACACTGTCACCGGGCCCACCGGCCAGCCCGTCCCGGCCGGCATCGCGTTCGACGGCACCACCGCCGTCGTCGAGGTCGCCAACACGTGCGGCCTGGCGCTCCTGCCGGCGGCCCAGCTGGAACCGTTGGCGGCCTCCAGCCGGGGCTTTGGGGAAGCGATCCTGTTCGCCCTCAGTCTCAACCCGGCCAGGATCGTCCTGGCGCTGGGCGGAAGTGCCAGCACCGACGGCGGCATGGGAATGCTCACCGCCCTGGGCTACGGCTTCCACGACGTCCGCGGCCGGCAGCTCCACGGCAGCGGAAAGTCGCTGGCGCAGATCCACACCATCCGCCGGACCAGGTTCCCCGAACTGGACGGCACGGAGCTCGTAGTCGCCAGCGACGTCCACAATCCGCTGCTCGGGCCCGGCGGCGCGCCGGCGATCTTCGGACCCCAAAAGGGCGCCGGACCGCAGGACGTTGGGGCGCTGGAGCACGGGCTGGCGCACCTCGTCGCCACGTTGACGGACGCCGGATTTGAGGACGCCGAGGCACTGGCGCAGCGTGAGGGCGCCGGAAGCGCCGGCGGCATCGGCTTCGCCTGCCTGCTGCTGGGCGCCAAGCAGGTCTCGGGCGCCGACTACTTCCTGGACCTGCTCGATTTCAACAACCGCAGGGACAGTTGCGATGTCGTCATCACCGGCGAGGGCAGCATCGACGAACAGACCCTCGCCGGCAAACTTCCGGCCGCCGTCGCCCGGAGGTCCGGAACCCGCC
The DNA here is from genome assembly GCF_056406115.1 of Arthrobacter sp. P1_D4. Classification (NCBI taxonomy): domain Bacteria; kingdom Bacillati; phylum Actinomycetota; class Actinomycetes; order Micrococcales; family Micrococcaceae; genus Arthrobacter; species Arthrobacter sp. P1_D4. The sequence goes on from NZ_JBFUAU010000001.1 coordinate 163,629, forward strand.
CGATCATCGCGGTGGCCGGCCGTTCCCTCCTCCCCCGGGAAAGGTGGTCCGAACTGGCGCTCACCCGGGTCTACACCCTGGCCGAGTACACCGACCAGGACTCCTCCAAGGACCCCGGACTGTCCGCCGCCCTGCTGCAGAGGATCGGGAGGGACATCGCGGCAAGCCTGCTGTAGGCGCCCTTCCGCCGACGACGGGAACGCCTGCCTGGGGACACCCGGGCGGGCGTTCTTGTCGCGTTCCCTTTGATGTCCGCTTGTTGTCCGCCCACCGGCGGGCCGCTGTCAGCAGTAGCGGAACCTGGCCCCGCGGTCCTACTGCCTAATCGCGCCCTGGCTCTTCCCGCTCCGCGATTCCTTTCACGCTCTCAACCAGGCTGTCCCACATGCCCTTGGAGTGGTCGGCGTCCTCGGCACTGGCGTTGTTGTCCTGGGCGAGGGTGAGTTGCGTGGCACCGGGCTGGTCCTCGAGCGTCCAGGTCAGCGTGTGGTAGTTCTCCGGCGCATCCTCCTGGCCGCTCAACGGGCTGAAGTGCGTGACAACCAGCCGCCGTCCGGGTTCAAACTCGAGGATGCTGCCCCTGTCCTCGTAGTCCTTGCCGTCCCAGGTGCCCCGCCACAGGATGGGTCCGCCTACGGTCCAGTCGGTCACGAGTTCGGTGCCGAACATGAACTCCTTGGCGGCATCGGGGTCGGTGATCACGGACCATACGCGGCTCGCGGGCGCCTCGATGGTGATGGTCGAGGTCGCCACATACATTCCAGGCATGGTTTTCCTTTCCTCGCGGAGTCGCTCGGCGCCGGCAGCGCCCGGCACCGAGACTACTCCGCCGGGCGGAACGTGCGGAAGCTCCCTAGGCCGGGTAGATCGCGATGGCGGCGGCCTTGATGACGAAGTAGACGCTCATTCCGGGGATGAGTCCGAGGTCGGCTGACGCTGCCGGGGTGATGTCTGCGGAGAGTCGACCGGCACGGACACGGATCTGATCGCCGTGGGGCTCGAGGTCCGTGATGATCACTTGGAATGAGTTTCGCGGGCTGCCGTGCTCTTCGGTGAGGAACACCGATACCGCCGAGGGCGGAAAGACCGCTACGCCGTCCTGCCCGGGCTCGACGGACTCGTCCTGGTGGCCCGCGACGACCATGCCCTGGGCGGTGGTCACCCCGGCGTCGCTGACGGTGCCGGCCACCAGGTTCAGCCCGGCCAGCCCGGCGGCGAACCGGCTGCGCGGTTTTTCCAGGACTTCGCGGGTGGGGCCCTGTTCGGTGATCCGGCCGTCCTCGAGGACGATCACCCTGTCGGCCAGCATGAGGGCGTCGAGGATGTCGTGGGTGATGATGATGGCCCGGCGGCCGGCGAGGACGCGCTTGAGGAGCCGGCGGAGCAGCGGGGCGGCGTGGATGTCGAGCGCGGCCATGGGCTCGTCGAGGAGCAGCAGGTCGGGGTCGGCGGCGAGGGCGCGGGCCACGGCCACCCGTTGGGCCTGCCCGCCGGAGAGCTGTCCGGGGCGCCGCGAGGCGAGGGCGTCGGCGTCGACTTCGGTGAGCCAGTGCATGGCCGTTTCGCGGGCCGCGGCACTGGAGGCGCCGGCACTGCGTGGCCCGAACGCGACGTTGTCCAGTGCGCTGAGGTGCGGAAACAGGAGGGCTTCCTGGGCCAGCAGCGCCGTGCCCCGGGTGTGCGGGGCGCGCCAGATGTTGGTGTCCGCGCTCAGGTCGAAGAGAACTTTTTCGCCGATCGTCGCCTTGCCGGCATCGGGGCGCAGCAGGCCGGAGATGATCGAGAGGAGCGTCGATTTACCGGCCCCGTTGGGCCCGAGGATGGCGATTGTCTCGGCCGGTCCGAGGCTGAGGGAGACCTCGAAGCCCCGTGCGGCAAGGGTTGCGTCCAGCTGAAAGGTCACCGGAATGCCCCCTCCGGTGCCACGCCAAGGCGCGGGCGCCGGTAGGAGAGCCCGACGACGGCCACCGCCACGGCGACCAGAAGGAGGGAGAGCGCGACGGCGGCGTCGGCGTCGGTTTCGCGTTGCAGATAGATCTCCAGCGGCAGGGTGCGGGTGACGCCCTGCAGGCTGCCGGCGAAGGTCAGGGTGGCACCGAATTCGCCCAGGCTGCGGGCGAAGGACAGAACGGCGCCGGAGGCCAGGCCGGGGAGCACCAGCGGGATGGTCACCCGGCGCAGCACCGTGCCCGGGCGCGCGCCGAGGGTCGCGGCGACCGCCTCGTACTTGTTGCCGGCGGTGCGCAGGGCGCCTTCGAGGCTGACCACCAGGAACGGCAGGGCAACGTACGTCTGGGCGAGGACGACGGCGGTGGTGGAGAAGGCGATCTGGATTCCGGCCAGTTCCAGGCTTTTGCCCAGGAGTCCCTGGCGGCCGAAGGTGTAGAGCAGGGCGATGCCTCCGACCACGGGAGGCAGGACCAGCGGCAGCAGGACGAAGGCCCGGAGCAGGCGCTGGCCCGGGAACGGGCTCCGCGCCAGGATGAGTGCGAGCGGCACCCCGAGGACGATGCAGGAGGCGGTGCTCGCCGCGGAGGTACGCAGGCTCAGGCCGAGCGCGGTGAGTGAGGATTCGGAGGTGATCAGCGGGATGAACTCGGACCAGTTGACCCTGGCGACCATTGCCACCAGCGGCAGCAGGACGAAGAGTGCCCCTGCTGCCGCGATGGCGTAAATCCATGCCGGGATGCCTGTGTACCCGGTGCCGCTGCGCCTGTGCATGCCGTTTACGGGGTGCCGAATCCGGCGTCGCTCAGGACCGTCTTGCCCTCGCTGCCGGTGACCGCGGCGATGAAGGCAGCGGCGAGCTCCTTGTTCTTGCTCGTGCCGACCGTGGCGATGGGGTAGGTATTTACGGCCTGATCCGACTCGGCGAAGCGGATGCCTTTGACCTTGTCTCCGGCGTTCTTGACGTCCGTGACATAGACCAGCCCGGCGTCGGCCTCACCCGAGGTGACCTTGCCCAGGACATCCGTGACGGACGATTCCTCGCTGACCGGCGCCAGCGTGGTGCCGGTGGCTTTTTCGACGGTCTCGGCCGCGGCGCCGCAGGGAACCTGCGGTGCGCAGACCACCACCTTCACGCCCGGTTTGGCGAGGTCGGCGAAGGAGCTGATCGATGCCGGGTTGGACGGCGGAACCGCGATCTCCAGGACGTTCGTGGCGAAGTTGGCCGGGGCGCCGTCGATCAGTTCCGCATCGGTCAGCTTGGCCATGTTCTTAGTGTCGGCGGAGGCAAAGACGTCGGCCGGGGCGCCCTGGGTGATCTGCGTAGCCAAGTCCGAGGAGCCGGCAAAGTTCAAAGTGATTTTGGTGCCGGGGTTCTTCGCCTCGAAGTCGCTGGCCAGCTTGGTGAAGGTCGATTTCAGCGAGGCCGCGGCGTAAACGGTGATCGCTCCGGACAGCGTGGGGGTCTCACTGGCCCCGGCGCTGGAGTTGGAGCCGGTTCCGGCTGCCCCGGGCGTGCCGGCGGCGCAGCCCGCCACGCCCGCGGCCAGGACGCCGGCCGCCAGCAGTGCGGTGACGTGCTTGCGGGCAGTCCTCATACGATGCTCTTTCCGTGGGGCGTTTCGATGATGACGGTGGTGGCTTTGACCACGGCGGTCGCCACGGAGCCAAGCTCCAGGCCCAGTTCCCGGACGGCTTCGCTGCTCATCAGGGACACGACGCGGAAGGGCCCGCACTGCAGCTCAACCTGTGCCATGACTTTGTCAGCGGTGATGCCCGTGACCAGGCCGACGAACCGGTTGCGGGCGGAGCGGCCCACCTTGGTGGGGTCATCGGGAAGCTGTGCCTGGTCGCGGGCCAGGTGGGCAAGTTCCAGGCCGTCCACGGCCAGCCGGCCGGAGTCATCCTTGACCGGGGTCAGGATCCCGTTCTCGGTCCAGCGCCGGACGGTGTCGTCACTGACCCCGAGAAAACGTGCTGCTTCGGAGATGCGGATTTTCGGCATGACTCCATAATCACCTATTTGCGGAGATTATGGGGATTCTGATCCGCAAATCAGTAAAGAATCCTCGTTTGGTGTCAGCCGAGGCGCAGCCGGGTCCGGACCCCGGGATGCTCGAACTCAAGCCGCATGTCGGGCCGGCCGGTGGCGCCGCCGTCGGGCGCCACCCGCTGGGTGGCCATCAGGGGCGACGGCGGGTCGATTTTCCCGCCGCCCGGGACGATAATCGGAGGTGACCGGACAGCTTCTGCCGAGAGGAGCCGGCCATGGCACCCACCACCCTGCTGGCAGGATTCAGATCTGCGATCGCCGCCCTCACGCTGGGGGTGCTGCTGACCGGAACCGGCTGCTCCTCCGACAACCCCGCGGAAACCACGAAGATCACGCCGGCGACCAACGGGATCAACACCGTGGTCGGTCCGATGAAGCTGGCGGACATGCTCATCCTCTCCCACGGAGCGGACCAGCCCGGACGGATTATGGGCACCGTATTCAACACGTCCGCCAAAGACGCGGTTGTCACGATATCCGGCGCTTCCGGATCGACGGTATCGATTCCGGCCAAGGCCAACGGCGAAACTTCTTTGGCCCAACCTCCGGCCATGATGCTGGACCCCACCACGGGATCCCCCGGGTCCCTGGTCACGGTCCGGGTGAGCGAGGACTCCACAGGTAAGTCGGCCGAGCTGCAGCTTCCGGTCCTGGACTCCACGCTGCCCGAATACCAGTCGTACATGCCCGCGACGCCCGGATCCGGGACTGCCTCCGGCAGCCCGTCACCCACGCTGCCCGGGAACACCACCGCCCCTTCCGGGACCGGGTCCCCCACCTCCAGCCCCTCCCCCAGCCCGTAGCCCGAAGCCCGGTCTCAGTCGCCTGACAACCATGGATCTGGCCCCAGGGGCGGCGCTCCCGTTACCGGAGCAGGACGGGGCTTAGGCAGGCAGGGCCGGTGAACGCAGACCCTGCCTGCCTGGCAGCCTCTGTGGCTCTGGCTAGGAGAAGCGTCCCGGCCGGAAGGTGGCCAGCATCGGGTGCTTCGTGCCGGTCATGATCTCGCCCGCAAGAAGTTCGCCTGCGATGAGGCCGAGCGTGGCCCCCGAGTGTGTGAAGGCCACGAAGCAGCCGGGCACCTGGCCGAGTTCGCCGAGGACCGGTTCGCCGTCGCCCGGGATGGGCTTGTAGCCGATCTTCCAGGAGGCTGGTTTGAGGTCGGGGTTGCCGGCGATGAGCCTGGATGCTTCGTCGGCGAGTTCCTGGACCACGTCATCGGGGATGCTGAAGGAGCCGTCGGCGTGTTCGGTGATGTGCCCTTCATACCAGTCGTGGTCCAGGGCGAGGGTGTTTCCGGGGTTGGGCCGGACGGCGGCCCTGGGGGTGTTCAGCACGGTCTTCAGCTCGTGCTCGACGGGTTTGGTCAGCACCAGCATGGAGACCGGGGATCCGTTGGGGATTTCGACGCCGAGGGGCGCGACGACGGCGGGAGTTGCGGCACCGCACGCCACCAGGACAGCGTCTGCCTCGTAGGTTTCGCCTGCGGCCGTCTCGACGCCGGTGGCCCGGCCGCCGTCGACCGTCACGGACACCTTGCCGGCGTTGAGGACGAGTTCACCGCCCAGGGCGTGGAACTCCTCCATCAGGAAGTCCACCAGATCGGGCAGGCTGACCCAGCCCTCGCCGGGGTTAAAGATGGCGTTCTCCGGAACGGCGACCGGATCGATGCCGGGGGTGGCTGAGGAAACCTGTGCGGGTGTCAGAAGCTTCGAGTCATAGCCGATGGATTTCTCGTAGTGGTGGCGGGCTTCCGTGGCGGCTTCCTGGCCGGCGGGATTCCACATGAGGCCACCGCCGAACTGCAGCCAGTCCCGGCCGGGGTCAGCGGCGAAGAGCGTGCGGTAGCGGTCCACGCCGGCGACCCGGAGCTGGTGGTACGGTGTGGACCGTTCTCCGGCGGAGTTCAGCCAGGAGAGCGAGCGGCCGGTGGCCTCGCTGGCCAGGCCGTGTTCGGTCAGGAGGATGACGGAGGCACCGTCGCGGAGCAGGTGGACGGCGGTGGAGACGCCAAGGATGCCGCCGCCGATGATGGCGATGCGCTTGGTTGAGGGCGTGGAGGACATGGGTCTGCCTTTCCTAAAGTAGAGGTTTCTCGGGTGCCCGTCAGGGGCACCGGAAGCCGGTGTGAGGGCTATGCGAAGGCGCGGATATTTTCGATGACCCTCAGGACCTCGAGGGACTCTTCGGGGTCGACCGGCAGTGGGCCCTTGTCACGGAGGGCAGTCGCGAGCTCTGCATAGAACAGCGGATAGGCGCCGGGTTCAGATGCGACTGGCCGCAGGTCTCCGTCGACACCCACGGTCCCCCAATGGGTTTGGGGTTCGACGCCGTAGCCCGGGTCCGTGGGTGTCGTTCCGGCCGCGAGGGCCGGTTCCTGGCCGTCCAGGCCCCACTTCGTGTAGCCGGACTGGGAGCCCAGGACGTGGTAGCGCGGGCCGACCTGCGCCGTCATGCCGTTCATCCACAACCGCGAGCGGACTCCGGATTCGTGGAGCAGGGACACGAAGGCCTCGGTGTCGGCGCCGCCCGGATCCGGGCCGTGGTTCGCCGTTTCGCCGTAGCTTTGGGTCACCGGGCCAAAGAGCTGGATGGCCTGGTCGATCAGGTGGGCACCGAGGTCGTTGAGGATGCCGCCGCCCTCGGGCACGGCGGCGGTGTCCCGCCAGTTTCCGAAGCCCTCCGGCCGCCACCATTCAAAGCGCGACTCGAAGCTGCGGACCTCGCCCAGCGCTCCTTCCTCGATAAGCTTCTGAAGCGTCAGGAAATCGGCGTCCCAGCGCCGGTTCTGAAATACCGTAAGCTGCACGCCGGCGTCGGCCGCCCGGGAGATGAGTTCCTGCCCCTGGTCCGATGTGGTGACGAACGGCTTGTCCACCACCACGTGAAGGCCATGGGCGATGGCCGTCGCGGCGAGGTCGAAGTGGGTCAGCGGTGGCGTTCCGAGGACCACCAGATCGAGGTCACCGGACAACGCAAACAGGTCCTCTGGCGTAGGGACGATCCGGGTGTCCGGGTAGAGCCTTGCAGCTTCCGAGGCGCGGTCCGGGTCCGCCGTGACGATCACGTCCAGCGAGTAGTTGGCATCCGCCGCGATCAGCGGTGCGTGGAAGACTTTGCCCGAGATGCCGAACCCCACGACGGCGGTGCGGATGGGTGCCGCGGCGGTGTTTCCCTTCAGGGTCTCCATCAGAGCACTTCCGAGAGGAAGCGCTGGAGGCGTTCACTTTGCGGGTTGTCGAAGAGGTCGGCGGGCGTGCCGGACTCGACGACCTCGCCTTCGTCCATGAAGACGACCTGGTCGGCGACCTTGCGGGCAAACCCCATCTCGTGCGTGACCACCAGCATGGTCATGCCGCGGCGGCCCAGGCCTGCCATGAGGTTCAGCACGCCCTTGACCAGCTCCGGGTCCAGGGCGCTGGTGGCCTCGTCGAAGAGCATGACTTCCGGTTCCATGGCCAGGGCTCGGGCAATCGCGACGCGCTGCTGCTGTCCGCCGGAGAGGTCGCGGGGGCGGTGGTCGGCGCGTTCGGCAAGACCGACCTCGGCGAGGCGGCGCCGGGCGCGTTCCCTGGCTTCGGCCTTGGGCATGCCCTTGACGCTCCAGAGGGCCAGCGCCACGTTCTCGAGGGCGGTGTGGTCCGGGAAGAGGTTGAAGTGCTGGAACACCATGCCGATGCGGCTGCGCAGGAGGTCCGGTTTGACCTGCAGGGCGCTCTCGCCGGCCAGGAGCACGTCCCCACTCTTGGGTTCGTGAAGCCGGTTGACGCCGCGCAGGAGGGTGGATTTGCCGGAGCCGGAGGGCCCGATGATGCAGGTGGTGGTGCCCGGGGCGACGTTGAGGCTGACCTTGCGGAGCACCTCGACGTCGCCGTAGGCCATGGTCAGGTTCTTCAGTTCCAGGCTGGAGCCGTGGAACGTCTCGATGTCCGGGACTGATTCTTTGGCGTTGTTGGTGCTGCTGGCGTTGTTGGTGCTGCTTGCGGTGTTGCTGGCGAGGCTCATGTGTTGCTCCCGGTGGTCAGCGGTGAAGCCGCGGCGAGTTCTTTGACTTCCTTGAGACCGCTGCTGGGTGCGGCGGGGCGGCGTCGGCCGGTGCGGAAGCGGTTATCGAAGTAATTGACCAGATGGGTCAGGGGAACCGTGATCAGCAGGTAGAAGATGCCGGCCATGACCAGGGGCGAGAGGTTGCCGGAAAGCACGGCGGCGTCCTGGCCCACGCGGAAGAGCTCGCGTTCCGTGACCAGCAGGCCCAGGAAATAGACCAGCGAGGAGTCCTTGACGATCGCGATGAACTGGTTCACCAGCGCCGGCAGGACCCGGCGGACGCCTTGCGGAACCACCACCAGGGCCATGGACTTCGCGTAGCTCATGCCCAGCGCGCGGCAGGCCTCACCCTGGCCTTTGTCCACGCTCTGGATACCGGCGCGGAAGATCTCACCGATGTAGGCGCTGGCGATCAGGCTCAGGGCGATGATCCCCAGGGGGTAGGGCGAGGGGCCGAAGATCGATTGGCTGAAGCGGGCGAAACCCTGGCCGATCAGCAGGATGGTCAGGATGGCGGGGAGTCCGCGGAAGAGGTCCGTGTAGATCCGGGCCGGAACCCGAAGCCACCGCGAGGGAGATATCCCCATCACGGCGACGACCATGCCAAGGGCAACGCCGATGATGGTCGCCGCAACGGAGATGATGAGGGTATTGAGGAGACCGACTCCCAGAAGCTGGGGCAGGACCTCGGCCATTGCGCCGAAGTCGAAGAAGGTGCGGGTGATGGTGCTTAACCAGTCCATGGTTGCTCTCAGACGTAGGTAGCTTGTGGAACCCGGGCGGGCCGCGCAGTGCGGCCCGCCCGGTCAGGTGGCAGCCGGGCTATGTGCCGGACGTGCCGATGGTTCGGTGCCTATTGGTTGCCGGTCGCTTACTTGCTGGGCCGTTTACTTGCTCGGCGCAGGCGTTGCCGTCTGCTCGGCTTTCGGCAGGTACTGCTCGGGCATCGGGGAGCCCGGGAACCACTTCTGGTAGAGCTTCTTCCAGGTGCCGTCCTCCATGGCTGCGGCAAGGCCCTTGTTGAGGGCGTCCTTGAAAGCGGTCTTGCCCTTGGCCACGGCGAAGCCGGCGGGAGCGTCGAAGGAAGGGATGTCCGCGGCGCTGATCAGCCCGTACTGCGTTTCATAGGACTTGGCGGCCTCGTAGTCCAGGAAGTGTGCATCAACGGATCCACTGTTGACGGCGGCGATCGCGGTGTTGTTGTCCGGGAAGCGCACCAGGCTCGCGGAGGTGAAGTTCTTGACCGCGTACGCCTCCTGCAGCGTTCCCTGCACGACGCCGAGACGCTTTCCGCCGAGACCGTCGGCGCCGGTGATGCCCGAGGTCTTCGTGGTGATGACGGTCAGGTAGCCGGCCAGGTAGCCATCGGAGAAGTCGACGGTTTGTTTGCGCTTGTCAGTGATGCCGATCGCCGCAACGCCGGCGTCGAACTGGCCGTTGGAGACGGCGGCGAGCAGCCCGGAGAAGTCCTGTCCGGTGAAGACGACCTTGTCGACTCCGGCGCGGTGGGCGACGTCTTTGAAGAGCTCGACGTCGAAGCCGGTGAAGTTGCCCTGGGCGTCGGCAAAGGTATAGGGCTTCGAATCACCCAGGCTGGCAACGCGGATGGTGCCGGCCTCAATCAGGCCGTAGGGGTTGTCCGCCGGCGAGGACGAGGCGGATGAGCTGCCTCCGCAGCCGGAGAGTGCCAGGACCGCGGCAACAGCAGCGGCGATGAGCGCCCCGGGGCGCATTTTGTTTCCTGTGTTCACAGCGTTTCCAATCGTGGGGGTGAGCAGCGGGGCAGGCAGGCAGTGGGCCCCGTGGAGTGGGACTTTGTCGATGGAAGTCTTGCTGAGTCCGGTCTCAGTCCCTAAGATTGAGACCGGACTCACATCGATTGCTAGAAATGTAATCGAAGCCACATCAGGCGTCAAGGGTCCGCTACGAAAGGCCGTAATGAATAGTGATGCTTCCCGGCGCCGCGATGTCACTGTCGCCGACGTCGCCAAAGCAGCCCAGGTTTCCAAGGCCCAGGCCGCCCGCGCCCTGGGCAATTACGGGGCCGTGAGCGACGACGTGCGCGAGCGGGTGCTGGCTGCCGCCGAGGAACTGGAGTACCGGCCCAACGAGCTCGCCCGCAGCATGAATACCGGGAAATCGCACACCATCGGGGTGGTGGTCGGCGACATTGAAAACCCCCATTTCGGCCTGGCCACGCGGGGCATTACGGACACCGCCAAGCGGAGTGGATTCAATGTCATCCTGATCAATACGGACGAGGATACCGAGGCGGAATTCGACGCCGTCAGGGTGCTCCTCGACAAGCGCGTTGACGGCCTGATCGTGGCACCCGCGTCCTCCGTGGAAACGCAACATTTACGGCGCGTTCACGAATCCGGCCGTCCGCTGGTCCTTTTGGACCGCAAGGCGCCAGGGCTCGACGTCGACACCGTGGCGGTGGACATGGAGGACATCTCCCATGAATCCACCAGCTATTTGCTCAAGTCCGGCCATCGGAGGATCGCCTTCGTCTCCACGCTGAAAACCGCCGGGCCGTACCACGACGGCATGCAGCTGGACTCGTCCCAGATCTCGGACCGGCGCGACGGCATGAAACGCGCGTTCGACGATGCGGGGCTGGACCTGCCCGTCGATCTGATCCGCCTCAACGCCGGCGACGACGAGTCCATCAAGAAGATCACCCGCGAGCTGGTGCAGCGCCCGGACCCGGCGACGGCGATCATCGCCTCCGACGGGCTGATCGGCCTCAGCGTGGTGGAAGCGATCCACGAGCTCGGCCTCTCCATTCCGGATGATGTCTCCTTCCTCATGTACGACGACTTCGCCTGGACGCGCCTGACCACGCCCCCGCTCACGGTGATCGCCCAGCCTGTCTATGACATGGGCGTAGCGGCCGCCTCAGCCCTGATCCGGCAGATCGAAGGCCGCAAGGCACCGGCGGCCGCACCGACATTCACGGCCGCACTGATCCGCCGCGGCTCGGTCGCGGCACCGCCGGCGCAGGAACAGGATAGGGCTTAGTTCTCTGGCGCGGTCCCGGGCCGGCGGATTCACTGAACTGCAGGGGAACGTTTAGTGCAATCGGCGGAGGGAGCGTGATCCCTGTGGGCGGATCCATCCGGCGGCTGGAATCGGACCGCCCTCACCCGGCACCCACGGAAACGGGCGCCGATCCGTCATGGAGCTGACGGTCATTGTCCTCATCACCGCCCTCCTGTTCGCGTGGGCGCTGGTGTCGGCGCGGCTGCAGCAGGCGGACCTGACCGCTCCCATTGTGTTCACCGCTGTCGGCGCAGCCCTGGCCTGGTCCGGGCTGGTCAGTGGCCCGTCGCCCCTGGCGAGTATCACCCCGGTTGTCGAGGTCACCCTGGTGTGGGTGCTCTTCTCCGACGCCGCCCGCCTGCCGCTCCAGCAATTGCGCCGGGACGTGAGCCGCTACGTGCGGCTGCTGGGAGTCGGCCTGCCGCTGACGATTGTGTTCGGGTGGGCCCTGGCCGCCTGGTTCTTTCCCCAGTTCGGGTTCTGGCTGGCCCTCCTCGTCGGCGCTGCGCTTGCCCCTACCGACGCCGCACTCGGAATACCCGTGGTGACGAATCCGGCGGTGCCGTCGCGGATCCGCCAGCTGATCACGGTCGAAAGCGGTCTCAACGACGGCATCGCCACCCCGGTCGTCATGCTCGCCATCGCCGGCGCGGCCGCCGCAGCAGGCCTGGAGAGCGCCGAAGGCCCAGGCAGCGCGGCCATGGAGCTGCTCATCGGCGCCGGCGTCGGCGCAGCGGCCGGCGCCGCGGGAGGGTGGCTGCTCCAGCTGGCCCGCCGGCGCGGGACCGCAACCGAGGACTTCGCCGGCATCGGCGTCCTGGCCCTGAGCCTGCTCTCCTACAGCGCCGCACTCGCGGTGGGCGGCAACGGCTTCGTCGCCGCGTTCTGCGCCGGGCTGGCGTTCGGCACCTGCGCCGGGGAACGGGGGCCGGCCGAACTGGCCTTCGTTGAGCAGATGAGTGGCCTGGTGTCCCTGCTCGTGTGGCTGGCCTTCGGAGCCATCACCGTGCCGATCATGCTGGAGCACTCCCTCCCCCTGACCATCGCGTATGCCGTGCTCAGCCTCACGGTGGTGCGCATGCTGCCGGTAGCGCTGGCCTCAATTGGCGCCGGCCTCGACCGGAAGACCGTCCTGTTCGTGGGCTGGTTCGGCCCGCGCGGACTGGCGTCCCTCGTGTTCGCGCTGCTGGCGCTGGAAGCCCTTGGACCAGTGTCCGATCAGGCCGTGGCCGTCATTGCCGCCACCGTACTGCTCAGCGTCCTGGCCCACGGCTTCAGCGCCGCACCGTTGGCTGCCCGCTACGGACGGGCCGCTGCCGCAGCGGGACCGGAGCCCGGCGGACCGGTGCCGGTCTCTCCGGCCCCCGCCCGGGGGCTGAGCCGCATGCACATCCACCCTCCGCATTTTCGGTCGAAGCGGTCCCGTCCCTAGACCGCACTGAACCGTCCGCGCTCTGGACTCGGGTGCCGTCGTCGGCGTCCACGTTCCGGCACAGCGGCTGTGATGAGTCTCACGCGCAAATTTCGCCATCTGGCTTGAGCCTCCCGCGCGGCGCTGTGCACTATGGAAAGGCAAGGCAGGGACTGCGACGTTCCTGCCGGTGCAGCCTGACGAATTCCTGCGACGTTCCGCGTCCGCAGTAAACGCCGGGCACCCATCCTGGTGGACGCAATGAGGCCAAACCGGTGAGCTCGCAGAGCTGCCCACGGTCTCAGGCGTTCCTGGTTTGGCCCCTACAGCGGCTCCGCATCGGTGCGGCAGCCGGACATCCGGATTCATGAAATGGAAGCACTGAACAATGACGTTTGAAACTGCCAACTCTGTAACCCACAAGCTCTGGGACCGCTCCACCATGCACCACGAGCTGGACGCGCTGGTCCACGAGCTCTCCGAGCGCCACAACACCGCCAAGAGCAACATCGCGGTCCACGCCAGCGGCCCGAACACCTTCACCCTCAGCCTGAACCACGGCGCCTAAGCCCGGGTTCCAGGCAACAGGCCGAACGACGACGGCGGGAGCCACCTCCCGCCGTCGTCGTTTGGCGTTAAAGCCCGCGGATCAACCGGCGCCCACGGCCCCGCGCATTTCCGTCTTGACCCGGTACATGCCCTGATCTGCGGCCAGCAGCAGGGCCCTGGCCAGTTCTTTGTGCGCGGCCGAATCGGCGTCCGCCGGGACAGCCGTTTCCGCCTGGCCAACGGACATGCCCAGCCGGAGCTCGCTCCCCCCGATGGTGACGGTATCCGCGCCGCGCACGGCCTGGGAGAGCATCAGCGCCACGTGTTCCAGGACCTGGTCGCCGGCCGCGTGGCCCGGGGTGTCGGCTTCCCGCAGGAGTTCCGGCGCGCGCGGCCGATCCCGAACACGCCTATGGACCTCCTGTTCCCGCCAGGAGGTCCGGCACACGACGGCAAATGGGCAACCAAGCGGTCACCTCTGGCCCGCGCCGCCCTCCTGCTGGCACACTGAGCCGATGAGTGATCACCTCCCCCCGTCCCGGCGGCCTGGCATCCGTGCCGCGATGTTCGTGGACTTCGACAACGTCTACACCGGCCTGATGGCCTTGGACCCGGCGGCCGCGAAGAGATTCGCCGAGGACCCCAAGCACTGGACGGAGGCGCTGGCCGCCGGCGGCGCGGGCGAAGAATCCCGGCGCTTCCTGATCCGCAACTGCTATCTCAATCCGGTGATCTACTCCAAGTACCGGCCGTACTGGACCCGCGCGGGCTTCCGCGTGATCGACTGCCCCTCCCTCACCCAGCGGGGCAAGTCCAGCACCGACATCAACCTGGTGCTGGACGCCATGGATGCCCTGGCCGGCGCGGCACACGTTGAGGAGTTCTTCGTCGCGTCTGCGGACGCCGACTTCACCTCGCTGGTCCAGCGGTTCCGGGCGGCCGACCGCATGACCACCGTCATCGCTGCCGGCGCCGTGGCGTTCGCGTACCGGGAGATGGCCGACAGCGTGGTGGAGTCCCACGACTTCGTGGCAATCCTCAACGGGACCGCGGCCGGAATCCCCCGCATGGTCCCGTCCGCCGGACTTGGCACCCCGCTCCGCACCGCCCAGGGCACTCCCGGGTCCGCGACGTCGGCCGCCGACGAGGTCCGGGCCCTGGTGCAGGCCGCGCCTGGTCCGGTCACGGGAGCGGTCGCGGCGCACCGGGCCCTGACCGCGGACCCGTCACTGAAGACCGATTGGGGCGGCCACGGCAAGTTCGGGGCCTGGATCGCCCAGATCGGCCAGGGCGTCCAATACTCGTCCACGCCGTCGCCCGGCTGGGTGTGGGACGCGAAGCGGTTTTCCCCGGAGCCCTCCTCGCTGGCCTCCGACGCCCGGCCCGCGATCGAGGAGCAGGTCACCCGGGTCACGGACGTTCCGGCACTGTCGGCAGAACAGTTCAGACAGGTCTTCCTTTCCCTGGCGGCGAAGCTGCGCGACCATTCGGGCAACCGCAGCGAATTGGCACGCTCCGTTCGGGACGACTGCGTGGCGGCCGGGCAGCCGGTGTCCCGCTCTGCCGTCAACTTCGTGATCCAGGGCGTGGTGTACGCCGGCGGCTCCCTCGCAGAGGAGATATCAGCGGCAGAACTCGCCGCCGCATGGACCAGAAACGTGGAAGAGCTGTGCCGGCTGGCCCTCATGGAGTTCGACGACGCCGAAAAGCTCGCGCTCAGGCGCTGGGCCGGCGGCGGGCTGCTGGAGTCCGGCCCCGGCGGCTCCCGGGCGTAGCGAACCTCCCGCCGTCGTGGGCTTGCGCTGGGTGCCAAACCGATCGACAGTGTGATCTATCTACACCTCCCCAAACGAATTCGGAAAGGAGCTGGAAATGCCCAACGACCTTACGGAACTGGTCAGCGTCCGGTACATGGTGGCCGACGTCGATGCCGCGGTCGACTTCTATACAACGCATCTCGGATTCACCGTCAGGATGAGCGCCGCGCCGGCGTTCGCCGACGTCACCCGCGGCCGGTTGCGGCTCCTCCTGAGCGGGCCGGCCAGCTCGGCAGGCCGTCCCATGCCGGACGGCACGGTGCCCATCCCGGGAGGATGGAACCGGATCCACCTCATCGTGGGCGATATCGCGGCCGAAGTGGCACGGTTGCGCGCCGCAAGCGTCACGTTCCGGAACGACATAGTCAAGGGCCCAGGCGGACAGCAGATCCTGCTGGAGGACCCGTCCGGGAACGTTATCGAGTTATTCCAACCCGCCGGCGAATAGCGGCCGTTTCACACACAAGCGGACGACGGCGGGATTCCTCTTCACCGAGGTCGCTAGCTGGGCTCCCGTTCCTGTCGAATGGGGAGCCCAGCTGCGCTTGGGTCCGGCTGACGGAAGACCTGAGGAGATCTCCCGGAGCGGGGACATCTTCGCTACGGCTTCAGGACCACCTTGATGCAGCCGTCTTCCTTTTTCTGGAAGATCTCGTAGGCGGCCGCGGCACCGTCGAGGTCGACCTCGTGAGTCTTCAGGTCCATGACGCCGAGCGGGTCTGCGGAATCTTCCACGAGCGGGAGCAGCTCGTCCGTCCACCGGCGGACGTTGCACTGGCCCATCCGGAGTTGGATCTGCTTGTCGAACATGCTCAGCAAGGGCATGGGGCTCGCTGTACCCCCGTACACCCCGCTTAGCGAAACGGTGCCCCCCCGGCGCACGGAGTCGATCGCTGCATGGAGGACCGTCATGCGGTCTACGCCCGCAGTCTCCATGGCCTTCTTTGCCAAGGCATCCGGCAAGAGCCCCACCGCATTCTGCGCAAAGGCGCCGACGGGCGAATTGTGCGCTTCCATGCCGACGGCGTCGACGACCGCGTCAGGGCCCCTTCCATCCGTCATATCGCGAAGCTGGTCACTGACGTCCTCTGTGAAATCGATCGTTTCCACCCCGTGCCGCTCGGCCATGCGGCGGCGTTCCGGAACCGGCTCGATGGCGATGACGCGCTGACCCAGGTGTCGACCGACCCGGCTGGCGAACTGCCCCACCGGGCCGAGCCCAAAGACGGCCAGTGTGCCGCCGGCGGGGACATCGGCGTATTTCACTCCCTGCCAGGCGGTGGGAAGAATATCGGAGAGGTAGAGGTACCGCTCATCGGGCAGTTCGTGCCCGACCTTTATCGGCCCGTAGTCGGCGTGGGGCACTCGCAGGTATTCCGCCTGCCCACCGGGGACCGACCCGTAGAGCTCGGAGAACCCGAACAGGCTCGCCCCGCTGTTGTGGGCATGGACCTGGGTGGTCTCGCACTGGGACTGCAGCCCCTGTTTGCACATCCAGCAATGGCCGCAGGAGATGTTGAAGGGGATGACCACCCTGTCGCCCGGCTTGAGGTTCCTGACCTCGGAGCCGACCTCCTCAACGACGCCCATGGGTTCGTGCCCCAGGATGTCGCCGGCCTTCATATAGGGGCCAAGGACCTCGTACAGGTGGAGGTCCGAGCCGCATATGGCCGATGAAGTGATCCTGACGATGGCGTCCGTGCCCTTCTCAATGACCGGATCCGGAACCATCTCCACGCTGACCGACCGCTTGCCCTGCCAGGTAAGTGCCCTCATATTCGCTCCTTCAGTCGCAACCAAATTAGTAAGTCTACTGATCAATAAGCATGCCTTGTCCGCGCCCGGATGGGAAGGAGCGTCGGCCTGAGTCCTACATAGCCGTGGCTGAGTTCGGGCCGGCTGGCGATAAGCGCGTTCGAAGGGCGGAAGCCCGCGGCTGAGGACAGGGTGCGGCCACGGCCTGGCATCCGCCCTGGCCGCCCGCCCCAAATAGCCGCCCGGCGGGTCAGCGGCA
The DNA here is from genome assembly GCF_056406115.1 of Arthrobacter sp. P1_D4. Taxonomy (NCBI): domain Bacteria; kingdom Bacillati; phylum Actinomycetota; class Actinomycetes; order Micrococcales; family Micrococcaceae; genus Arthrobacter; species Arthrobacter sp. P1_D4. Next base: position 180,512 of record NZ_JBFUAU010000001.1, read on the forward strand.
CCTTCGTACAAAGCGGACGACGGCGGGACTCCCGCCGTCGTCCGTTGCGTTTGGTCTCGTTTACCTACAGTGCCGGCGCGCGAGTGGTTGTGACGATTTCGGCTTCGTCCGTTCTCGCTATTATGCGAGCACCGCCGCCGCCGCCACCGCCACCGCCGCCGCCGCCGCCGCCCTCGTTAGTCAGAACATCGTTAATTGCGTCCCAAGCGCGACCGGTGAGGTCCTTAGCCGCGTCCCATATACCCGACAGACTGAACGCAGCTGCGTCAAACCCAGGGCTCGCTGTCCTTGAGACCACGAAATCTGGCGTCTTGCGCTCTGCATCGCATTCGGCTGTTAACACTGCTGTCCGACCGTGCACCATTGCACGAATTCGATCGCTCTGGCCGGACGCTAAAGGTTCAGATGTAAAAACACCGGGCGCGTCTGCAACCGGCTTAAAGGAATTGCTAATCATTTTCTCTCCGTTGATCCCCAGATTCGGAGCTGTCTAACAGACGCGGAAGCACAAGCTTCGCGTAAATGATATTCCGCGGCAGCCTAAAATTTGGCGCGGGAATAATCGGCACACATGCGTATTTTTGGCACGTCAGACTTTGAGTTACCCCCCCATCATTGACTTTCACTCGTCATGGTCCTCGCAGGAGACACGAAAGTCAACGGGCTGTTTACACCTGATTCCGCGCGGAAGTTTTGACCAAGCCGCTCGCGAGGCAAGCACCGGAACCGGGCCGCCGCTCCTCCGAAAAACAATCGGCTGTCGAACCCAGGGGCGATGTTCAAGAAAGGTTTGTGGTGGTTATGATTCGGTCATGCCGAACCCGCGATTGTCTCTCGCCTTAGAACGGATTGGCCCTGGAGACTGGGCGATATTCGAATCGTTCGCGTCGGAGTTCTTAGCGGTCGAATATCCAGCCCTGCGGACGATGGCAGCTCCGAACGGAGACAAGGGTAGAGACGCCGAAATATTCACGATTGATGGGGTGCCAAAAGTTGCATTTCAGTACTCTGTCACGGCGAGTTGGAAGTCGAAAATTGCGAGCACGCTGGACACCCTCAAGAGGAATTTTCCTTCGGTCAGCACCATGATCTACCTGACCAACCAGGTGATTGGTCCGGCCGCCGATGAACTCAGGGAAGAGTCCCGACGTGATCGGAATATAACCGTGGACATCCGGGACCGGTCGTGGTTTGTGGACCGCGAGAAGTCCTATCCGCAACGACGAGTGGCCAGTGAAGAGCTGGCTCAGAGATTTGTGGATCCGCTCCTGTCCAAACGAGGGGTCCTCGAAAGAATATCGACCTTGACCGCCGATGAGAGCAAGGTCGCGGTGCTGCACTTGGCTCTGGACGGCGAAGATCAGGCAACCGAGCAGAGCCTTACCAAGAGCTGCTTCGAGTCATTGGTCTTGGCGGCGCTTCACGATTCGAGCACATACAACAGGCTCAGCCTGAGCGAAATCAAAGACGGCGTCGCCCTCCGCATGCCCGTGGGGAAGCGAGGGCAGGTCGATGCTCTGACCCTGAGCGCATTGAACCGCCTGTCTCGGAAGGGCCCCATCAAACAACACAAATCAGCGTCCGGGGCCGAGGACACCTACCATCTCAGTTTTGAGGAGGCCAAGAGGATAAATGATCAGACAGCCAAGTTCCTTCTTGATGAAGCTGCCCTCGATGCGAAACTCATTGCGGCGGTTCGAGCCGTCGAAGCACCGAAGGCACTGAGCGAAGCACAGTTGACGGAGATTTCTCGGCAACTGCGAACAGTGTTGGAAGAAACACTCCTGGAACGAGGTGAGTCTTTTGCCGAAGCCGTGGAAAAAGGTGCACCGTTCCAACTCAGCCCTGTAGCCATAGCTGACCGAATTACAGCTAATGGTGGCATCCGTGAGCTCAGCTCTGATGCCGCGGCCGCGGCCATAATGCACGTACTGGAACAGCCCTCGCCGCAAACACAATCGCATCTTCGGCGGCTAGCCGACGCATACACGCTTTTCGCGTTCCTGAAACAAACCCCGGACGTCCAAAAAGTCGTGCTCAACGTCTTCAGTGAAGGCGACATATGGATGGACACCACCGCGATCCTGCCCCTTATCGGAGAGAGCCTGGTAGACGATCCGGAAGAGCGCCACTTTACGATTCTGATGCGCGCAGCGGTCGACGCAGGGTTGCTTCTATATGTAACGGACGGAGTCGTCGAAGAAGTTGAAAGACACCTCAACCTGGCCGTTGCTTATGGTCACAACAGAACGTCGACTTGGTCGGGAAGGGTCCCCTTCCTTTATTCGGCCTTCGTGCTCTCGGGCCGACCAGAGACTGAATTCCTGGACTGGCAACGGAACATCTGTGGACGAGAACAGCCGTTGCAGGACGTCAGCGACTACCTTGCCGACGAATTCTCTATCGAGATCAAGAGTCTCCTTGAGTACTCGAATGCCGCCTCGACCGAACTCCGGGGTGCAGTTCAGGAACTATGGAATGAGACTCACGAGAGAAGGCGTCAACGAGGTGACTACGGAGCCGAGCAAGGGACCCGGTCTCGCCTGGTTGCCCACGACGTCGAAAACTCAGTCGGCGTCATCGAGTATCGGCGGACGATTGGACCATCACCCATGGGCTACCTTGCATGGTGGCTGACGTTCGACAGAACAGCCATGAAGATGAAGGACCACCTACGGGAGCGCCTTGGCCCGCAAGCCCCTGCGTCGCCGGTGTTGAGTCCGGATTTCCTCACCCAACTGCTTCGCTTGGGCCCGCTCCGCACCGCCATCGAACAGGATCTGAGGGTGCAGCTACCCCTGCTCACGGACATGAGCGTCAATCACTACGCTCCGCAGGCTCTGCTCGATTTAGCCAGGGAAACGCGAGAAAAGTCGTCGAGCCAGAATGAACGGGTAGTGCGTCGCGAAGTCCGTGACGCGGTGAACCGTGCAAGGCAGCAGATGGGGCCCGCGGCGGTCGGCGGCGTTCGAGCCATGGAGGATCGAATTTCAGCTTCCATCAGACGTCAGTCACCCGGATGAATCCCGCCGGCGGGGGCACATAACCGGCAGTCGGACGGCAGCCAGGACTGCTGATAGCGGAATACCCCCGGTTTCGCTCCGATCTGGGCGGCCGCAGCCGCACGCTCACTTCTGTCGCATGGGAGTATTCACCTATGACTATCGATAATGATGCTGCCAACCTCCCGGCGCAATCGGACTCCCACGGCACGGACGACTCGATCGAAGTCAGCCGTGGCTGGGACCACATCGGGGCCATCATTGTCGATGCGGCGCTGCAGCGGCGACAGAACTACCACGCGACCGTCAGGCCGCGCGTTGCCGCTCTGGTCGGGGCATGGCCTGATGCCGCCACGACCAGTGGATTCCGGCGGCGCCTCGATACCGGGACGCTTTCCGAAGTTGTCAGCTGGCCGTCCCCTGGCCGTCTCGCCCAGGTAGAGGACATGACGCGCGTGTTCGAGAGCCAGGGCATCGAGACTGTAGTCGAACTCCGAGGAGCACTTGGTGACGACGCCAGCAGAGCTGTTTTCCGGGAGGCTCTTGGGGCCGTGCGGCATGTCAGTCCCAAAACGCTCGATTACATTGACACCCTTTGCGGAGTGTCAACGGGCGGGGCCGTCGAAGCGCATGAGGATTGACGGGCCTGTCCGCGTCGGACGCGGATGGCTCCCAGGTGTCGTAGGGTCCCTCAGGTCTGGTCCTCTGTGGAGGCGGCGCGCAGGTCGGGGTCCACGCCCCTGGTTCGCTGCGCATCCACAGACGGCACCGGCTCGTTATCCGCACGGCGAAGATAGAGCCAGGCCGCGACTCCCGCGGTCACCGCAACCGCCGCCACTCCGGCAATCACCCAAGCCTTACCGGACGCCGTCCGCCGCGACTTAGCCCGGGCGGGTGCCGTGACAACACTCGGTGCAACCCGTTTCAGGCCCTCTTGAACACGGGGAGCCAGAGTTTCCACTCCCCCGGCGAGGTCGTCAGCGAGCCGCCGTAGTCCGGTCTGGATCCTCGGAGACGCAGATTCAATCCCGGCATCGAGCCCGGCCACCACTCTTTTCAATGCCGCCTCGACCCCGGGGGTGGCCCACTCCCTCCCCTCGGTGAGCTGAGAGATGAGATTCTCTGAAAGATGGCGGATCTGGTCGGCCTGGTTCTTGGGTGTTGCCGTGCGCATGAGTGCCTCCTCGATGTGGTGGATGCCCATAGCCTACGGCGGTCGGCACCATAGAAACAGGCCCTCCCGGCCGCAGCCACCACGAACGCCGGGGTTCCTCGGTGCGCTCCCTTCCTACAGGAAGGCGGACGACGCCGGGACTTCCCGCCGTCGCCCGCCTGCGTTTGGTGAGGTGCTKKACAGCGCGGRCCAGCCGCCGTCGGAGGCGMGGATGGCGCCGTTGATGTTGGTGCCGTCATCGCTGAGCAGGAAGGTGATGGACGCGGCGAGCTGCGCGGCGGTGGCGGGCGTCGGGACGGTGGCCTGCATCAGCGGGCCGAGGCGCTCGGCCGCGAGCTGGGACCCCCAGGTGGCCACGATGTTGGTGATGGTGGGGCCGGGGGCCACGGCGTTGAAGCGCAAACCCTTCGGCCCGTACATCACAGCCGAGTTCTTGGTCAGGCCCACGACGGCGTGCTTGGACGCGGTGTACGCAGCGCCCGCGGCGGACCCGCGCAGGCCGGCCTCGGAGGCGACGTTGACCACGGAACCGGTGCCGGCGTCCAGCATCAGCGGCACCACCGCGCGGGTGAGGCGCATGAGGGCGGTGACGTTGATCCGGAAGACGCGGTCCCAGGTGTCGTCGTCCACCTCGTGGATCGGGGCGAAGTTGTCCATGATGCCCGCGACGTTCGCCAGCGCGTCGATGTGTCCGCCGGCAGCGGCGACGACGGCGGCCACGGTTTCCTCGGTGGAGATGTCGCCGGCCACCGGGACCAGGTCCAGCCCGGCGTTCTCGGCCACGAGGTCATCCAGGCGTTCCTTGCTGATGTCGGCGGCGATGACGCGGCCGCCTTCCCTGGCGATGCGCAGCGCGGTGGCCTGGCCGATACCCGAGGCTGCGCCGGTGACGATGACGGTCTTGCCGGCGAACCGGCCGGTGGTGGTGGCTTCCTGCCATGAAGCTGCGTTGCCCATGATGTCCTTCCAGACGTTGCTCATCCTGATGCGGCCCAGCTTATGACACTCTGTGTCATTATGTAAGGGTGAATACTGGTGGGATGCCTTCGGATGCCGTGACCACCGCCGTTCCGCGCCCCCCCGGGCGCCCGGTGACGATTGATCCCGACGCCGTGGCCGCCCTCGCGCTGCGGCTGTTCGCCGAGCGCGGCTACGAGCAGACCTCCATGGAGGACATCGCGCGCGAGGCGGGGATCGGGCGCAAGAGCCTGTACCGCTACTTCTCCAGCAAGGCCGAGCTCGTCTGGGGCGGCATGGAGCCGGTGGTCGAGGCTTCCCGTCTCGTGCTCGATTCGGCCCGCGCTGAAGGTCCCGGCGGCGACATCCTGGCGGGGCTGCGCGACGCGGCCGTCGCGGGCGTTGCTGTCCTGCCGGACCTTGCAGTCACGCGCGGCCGGCTCCGGCTGATCGCCGAGCACCCCGAGCTGGCCAGCCGCAGCTACGAGTCCCTGGCCCCGCAGCGCGAACGGACCCGGGCCTACCTGATGTCCGCGGGGGTCCGCGAGGATGTCGCGGGGTATTTGTGTGCCGCACTGATCGGCGCGACGTTCGAGGCCTGGATGCAGTGGGCCGCCGGGACGGACCCGGATCCGGTGCCGTATTTGGTGGCGGCGGTGGAGGTATTGCGGGTGCCGGAGTCGACGCGGGCGGGGTGACAATGGGGAGATGAGATCCGCATCGAAACGAAGCCGGCCCAACGGCCGCCGCCTGCCGGTCCGGACCCGGGGTCCCGCCGTCGTGCTTTGGCTGGTGCGGCGGTGAGCAGATTCGTCCTGATCCCCGGAGCGGGCGGCGCGGCCTGGTACTGGAGCCGCGTCGTTCCGTTGCTGCAGGGGGCCGGCCACGAAGCCGTTGCCGTCGATCTGCCCGGCGACGATGAAAGCGCCGGGCTGCCCGAGTACGCGCGCCTGGTGCTCGAAGCCGTCGGTGGACGCCAGGACGTGGTGCTCGTTGCGCAGTCGCTGGGTGGCTTCACCGCCCCGCTGGTGTGCGAAAAAGCCCCCGTCGCCGGGCTTGTCCTGGTCAATGCGATGATTCCCGTACCGGGCGAGACCCCCGGCGCATGGTGGGACACCACCGGCTGGGCTGCGGCGCAGCAAAGCGCGGCCCGGGCCCACGGGTACAGCACTGAGTTCGACACGGACACCTATTTCCTGCACGACGTTCCGCCGGAAGTCGCCGCGGAAGGCGAACCGCACCAACGCCCCGAAGCAGAGGCGGTGTTCGAGTCGGCCTGCAACTTCACGGCCTGGCCCGGTATCCCGACCCGTGTCCTGGCCGGAGAGGGTGACAGGTTCTTTCCCCTGGCCTTCCAACAACGGCTCGCCCGCGAACGCCTCGGAATGGAGCCCGACGTCCTGCCCGGCGGCCATCTCCTCGCCCTGGCAAACCCGGACGGCGTGGCCGATTACCTGCTGAGCCGCTGAACGCGGGAATTCCGGCCTAGCGGCTGCTCACCTGGCCGAACAGCCTCGCGATGGGCGCGAGCACCAGCGGGCGGGCGGCGTACCATCCGGCCGCCGTGATGGCGATGGCGGCCGCGAAGAGCCAGAACCCGGCCCAGTTCACCACGTCGGTGCCGCCGAACATGTGGTTCAGGTTGCGCAGCGCACCGGTCGCGAACACGAGGAACACGTGGATGAGGATGAACAGCACAAAAAACAGCATGGTCGGGAAGTGCACCGCGCGCGCAACCTCCACCGGGTAGACCTTGTTCAGCGTTTTCGCGTTCTTCGGCCAGAACTCGCTCATGCGCGCACCCGTGATCGCAGCGAGGGGGGCCGCGATGAAGACCACCACGAAGTACATGATCTGCTGCAGGCTGTTGTAGTTCACCCAGCCGGTCTCAACGGGCCAGTCGAGTGTCATGTACTGCAGGAGCGCGGAGAGCGCGTTCGGGACGGCCTCCCAACTGCTCGGCACGATCCTCATCCAGCGGCCAGAGGCAAACAGGAGCACCACAAAGATGAGCCCGTTGGCCAGCCACAAAATGTCGAGCGACTGGTGCAGCCACAGGTTGATGCTGATCTTCTTGCCACCGCGCTTCGGCGTCCAGTACGCCGGCGGCTTCTGCTGCGTGCGCACCTGGTAGCCGGAGCGAATGATGAGCACCATCAGGAAGATGTTCAGGAAGTGCGCCCACTGTGCCCACCACGGGAAGCCGGGCTCCACCGTATCGGGCAGGTCATACGCGCCGGGGTATCTCTCGAGGAACTCGGGCACGCCCGGCAGCGTCGTCACGCCGCGCGCGGCGAGCATGAGAATCGCTGCGGCGGCCACTCCGCCGACGGCGAAGAGCACGACGAGTTTGATCCACTGGCCCAGGGTACGTGAGCCGTAGAGCGTTGCCTCGGCCTTGGGCTTCACGGGCTTTTCGACGGCGGCGGGCCGTGCCGCGGGTGCGGCGGGTGCCGCGACGGCGGCGGCGGGCTGCGCTTCGG